>JALZUU010000099.1 GCA_023300665.1 Saprospiraceae bacterium
TGAATTGTCTTTACGTGAATTGTCTTTACGTGAATTGTCTCTGTCTCTACTGAGAAAATCTTTTCAGGTCTCGTTTTTCTTGTTTCGTTAGGCTAGCCATTCCTTCTTTTCGAATTTTTTCTAGAATTCGATTGAGCTCTTCTTCTGGGTCGACTATTTTTTCTTCTTGGCTTTCTTTAATTTTTGATTTGAGGACTTTATATTTTTTACCCAAAAAATCATCCACCATCATCAATTCAGGGTAACGGTATAACATAAAAAAGAAAATAATACAGGGTACAAGAAAAGCTGCTAAGACCCAAGGATGCTCTTGCAAAACCGAAGGATAAAGTGCAATGGTTATTATCATTCCTACAATTGCACCACCAAGATGTGCATCATGACCGATATTTCCCCAACTATTTTTCATTCCAAAAATAGAAACGAGAATAAATACAATTCCAAATGCCCAAGCTGGAAATTCAATCGGAAGCATGATCAACGACAGTGTACTATCTGGCATCAATACGATACTAGCGAATACAACTCCACTGATCGCACCTGAAGCACCGAGGGCTCGATAATCTCCATGATTTCGATGAAAATATAAAGAGAGTAAACTTCCACCAATCAAACTTACAAAATACAGGATTAGATATTTGACCTTTCCAAAGATCATCTCAATGGAGGTACTAAACGACAATAAGGCTATTAGATTAAAAATCAAATGAAACCAACCTCCGTGCAAAAAACCAGAACTAAGAATTCGGTAGTACTGCTTTTCTTTTAGAATTTTATCAATATCAAATATATAGTGATTGGTATATTCGCGATCTCGAAAACCTTTATAGGAACTGAGAAAAATAAAAACGGCAAGAAGAGTTCCAAGAGCACTGGTGTTTTCCATAAGACAGGATTTATGTCAAATCGTCAAATCTACTACTGGATATTTTTAGGGCTGATGCCTACCTCTTTTAGGAGGTTGGGAGGCGCGAAATGGCAAAATGTCCAGTAGTATAATGTCAAATATAATAATATTATACCATCTACCGAGGTGAAATGTTTCCAAAAGTAGGATGGCCTGATATCTCTTTGAAATATCAGGCCATTATTTACTTCGAAAAGTCAATAAAGACAACTATCGGTTAATACTCACTTTAAAGCTTCGTTGCTCGTTATCTACTCGTACCGTCAAAAAGTATAAGCCTGTCAAAATTCGTCGATCTGTCAATGGTAATTGCAATTGATAGGCGCCTGCAGTTTTGCGGCCGGTTGCCTCAGGAAAATTCAGAATGTTTTGTCCAATCGCATTTTCTAGACTAACGGATACATCCTGTGTTCTTTCTAGATCAAATTCTAATTGTAAATAATCATTTGCTGGATTAGGAAATACACGCATAGACAACTCGTCTGCTAAATCTCGGCTTGCTACGGTACCAATCAAACGAAAAACAGCCGTCAACGTATCTGCTTGGGTAAGACTGATATTTGCTCTACGGTCATTTACACTAGGTAAGATGGCATTATGATTACTAATCCAATGACTAAATTCATACTCATCTTCAAAATCATTAAAAACTTTTGCTTTAATAGTATTATTGGTTCCACCAAAATAATCACCGATCCAAGGAAATTCTTCAATATCTAAAGTGTTTAGATCAATTTCTCCGATGCCGTTCGGTTCCGTCAAAAGTGTTAATTGATAAGGACCAGAAAGTTCTTCATAACATTCCAAAGCTCCATCATCTAATAAAGTACAACGTTGATTAATAAAATCTTTTAAATCTTCAACATTAGACTCCCATTCTGTCATCGAGCCTCCCCAACGTTGAATCTGACGCGGCATCTCTGGACGAATAACGGCCAGCATCGTGTCTAGGGTGCTGATCATATTTTCACAAGTAAAAACCGTATTCATCAAATCTGTATAGCGCGCATAATACAATTCTTTAAATTCTGGACTCTCATCTAATAATTTCAAAAATATCTTTTCATGTTTTCCAACATCCGTATTTCCAGTTGGTCCTGTAGCTCCACTAACCAATAAAAAATTATAAAGATTTTGACATTGATTATCCCAATCCACATTACAACAATAATTATCTTCTGCAATGGTTGCTAAGAAAATAGAATCTGTTACTGGATAAGGAGACGAACCATTTTGAATAGTTGTACAAGCATCAGGGTCATCAATACCCGCACCAAAAAATCCATCTACAAATTCTGCAATCTCTTCTAAATCACATGGATCAGCATCGGGAGAAATATTTGGTACACCACTATAATTAATATAATAGTCAAAAGTAGCATCTAAATCCCAGAGGATATAACCCCATTTTTTGTGGTCTCCTTCTGGATTTAAACCTCTCCACCATCCGGTATTATAGTTAAGCCAATCAGAGGCTACTACGTTGAGATTCATCACCATATAATCAATCATACTCAACATATTAATACTGTCTTCTGCTAGTTGATAATTGGCCGAATCACTCATGTCATTTTCTAAAATAAAATCCCTCATTCCAGTCCAATCACTAATTGCTCCTGGACCACCGTACTCAATTTCCGTATCTCCCCAAGTAGAGAGATATTGAATATCATATTTTCCTTGGTCATAGTATTCGTCGGTATAGTCATGATCTACAGGACGTTCTCGCATTCCGTATACGCCCCAATATTCTCCATTTAAGAATACGATAACTCGCTCCACTGCACGAAGGTCAAGTTTCATTTCACCATTTTGAGCTAGCGTTTGTACATACTCATCACGAATGTGGGTACTACCATCATGATTGCCATCATTGATTGCTGGATAATTATCATCACCAGAATTTCTAAACATAAATTTTTGATATTCATCTCGTTCAGAATAACTAAACAAAGGAGCATTAACTGCTTTAGAATAACCCATTTCATCTCTAGAAATCCAATCAAGACTCCGGTGATTTAACACCCAAGAATCTTGTCCATGACGATTTAGACTACCAAATGAAGTGGCTTCTCTTTCTTTATCAAGATTAAAATATTCTATCGATCCAATTGGAATAACTGCTCCTTGCCCATTCGCTAAATTAATAACCGAATCAGCTGCTACCGAAAATACTACCAGCGAAAAATCTTCATTAATAAAGTAGGTATTAAAATCCATTTTCCCAGGCAAGATATTAGGATTATTAGAAAATGATCTTCCTTTAATAACTTGGGTATTCTCAACCGTAATCGGATCCGTATAGATAGGAGAATCCGTCGTAGGATTGGTACCATCCGTCGTATAATGTAAAGTAGAATTAGGTTCGTTATTAATAATTTCTACCACTTGGGTGGTGTCATAATATCCTGCAGCTACCGTGATTGTGGGAGTTTGAGTATATCCTAAATATTGGTTGGTTATATTGTTAGAAGTTCCAAAACTTGGATTGGTAGAAACGCCCCAAAAATCTTCACCATCCGTCAATCGACAACGAGAATGCTCAACCAGTGTAAGCTGCATTGGATAAGATTCTAAGACCTCTCCATTGGCGTCAGAAAGCAGTACATACTCTCCACCTTTGGTTTGTGCTAGCTTAAAATTTGTGTGATATTCTCCGTTAACAAATCGATCCCGACCAGAACACAAAAAGCTTAAAAAGCCATTAGCAGGAATGATTGTTCCTGCCGGAATTTCCCATTTCTCAGGTTTGGATTCTTTGTCTGACAAATGCCATCCACTAATATCAACCGCTATATCACTTGAATTATATAGTTCTATCCAATCTTCTGTTCTACCAAAACTGTCCATGAAAGAGTTAAGGTTGGAAGCCGAATATTCGTTGATTAAAACTTGTGAAAAAGCAGTAGAGATAAAGACTAAAAGTAGAAAGAGGCTGATGTAAATTCTTTTCATTGCTTAAATTTGATATATTTTCTTAATACCACAAAATAAGAAATTCTGTTAAAAATCATTTAATCAAAAAAACCATTCGGCTATTTATAGCATAAATAACATTTAAGCTGAGGCAAAAAAAAAGCCCTGACTTTCGTCAGCGCTTTTAGTGTTTGTCCAAACTATTTTATTAATTACTCTTCTTCAGCACGTCGCTGTGCTTTACGATCTACGCCACCATCGAGTTCATCTTGCCAAGCCTTAAGTTCATCCCATTGACCGGCCGCTGCCATACGGGCTTGCTTGGGCCAAGTAGAAGGATTGTGGCTCTTGTAGCGATTCCCCGCAGCCAATAAAATACTGCTTAGCTGAGCAGCTTCTGTTTTTGCTAATTGATCCCAAGTTTTGATTCCAACACCTTGAAGAATTTCTTCAATTTTAGGACCAATGCCTTCGATAATTTTCAGGTCTTCAGGTAGTCCAACTTTCTGTTCTTTAGGAGCGACCACATTGACTGCTTCCACAGGCGCTGATACTTTCACTTCCTCAATCTCTTCGGCTTTCGCTTCTGTTACTTTTACCTCTTCTATCGATTCTTCAATCTTTTGTTTTGTTTCTTGAATTTTTTCGTTGATTTTTCCACCAACTACTTCAGCAATCGCTTTTACGGTATCTACTGCATCTTCGATCGTGTCACGAATTTGGTCACTCACTTCGGCAGCTGTTTCAGTAACCGCTTCCGTAACGGCTCCTAAGGCCTCTTCCACTTTGGTTTCTTGTGGCTTACCTTTAATAGCATCTGCTGCTTTTTCCAATTTCTCTCCTTGCGCTTCTCGTGCTGTTTCAGCCGCTTTCATTTCTTCTTTTATCTTGGCCTTTGCTGCTTCTTTAGCTTCTTGAATTTTTTGCTGTTCTGCGCGTCGCTTATCTTTTTCTACTTGAGCTTCTTTCTTCTTTTCGAGTTCTTGCCGAGTGCGATGCATATCAGCAAGTTTTTCTTCTTTAGAACGAATACGCTCTTCAATCATTTTTATTTTAGCCTGACGAATTTGTGCTTCAAGCTGTCCTTCACTGTTAGCGATTTTTCGATCTTCATATTTAAGATCATTACGATCCCGAGTGATCGAGTGTTCCATTCTACCAATGGCGCTCATCAGACCGTCGTATCTTTTACCAAGTCTATCAGAAGGAGAATTTCCACCAGCGGCTTCTGGGCCATACTTTTTTTCCTTTACTACTTTAAAAAGGCCATCTAGTTTATTCCAAACTTTAGCGCGATGTTCTTTCGTAAATTTAGTTTCGCGAAATTGTTTCTGAACTTCTTTCAATTCATTGAATATGTTAGAAAGATTCATTCCTTTCGTCACCTTTTCTTCTAAATCACCTAATCTGGTTTTAAAGGTCTCAAAATGCGTTTGCGACATACCTTCGAATTCTTTATTCAAAGCTGCGCGCATTTCTTTCATTTTGGAAAATAGTTCATTGGTATTTTCTCGCAAGCTATTCGCGTGATCGCGAAAAAGGTTACGATCTCGAACTTGTCCTTGCACCTTACTCCAAAAGGTTTTAAGTGACTCCCATGTTTTGGAATCATAGTCGGTAAGTTGTTCGATTTTTTCTTTCAGTTCTGCCAATTCAGCTTTATAAACCTGATTTAGTTTTTCTGAAAGCACCACAAATTGCCATTCTGTTTGCGCACGTTGAATAACGTCGCCTCGTTCTACTTTTAAAGTATCTGGTAAGAGTGGTTCAGTGAGAGAGAGTTCTCGTTCCATGGTCTGATAGCCTTCAGGAAATAAGACAGCTTGTCCATTTCTCCATTCATCAAACATCTTTTTACCAAATTCCTCAGTCGCTAAACTTTCTGGAAAGGTGTAAACATTTACTTTCGTATCGCTGGGTCGAAGTTCTAATGCGATTAGCACTTTTTCTTCTTTTTCGTTGGTACCCCAAAGCACAAGCTTGGTCTTCATATAATTACGGTATCTGTTAAAAATTTCATTTAATATCAGTGTTTCTCGTGCAGTATATTTGATAAAAGTATAAAAAAGACATTGAAAATCAAACTATTATAGATTTTACCTTCTATCCTATATAAAACAAGACTTAATTGAATTAATAAGAATTTGATCAAAGTAATATCTAAATAAGTTTTTTCTTCATTAAATACTCTGCAATTTGTACGGCATTCGTCGCTGCCCCTTTTCGTAAATTATCGGATACAATCCAAAGATTTAACGCATTTTTTTCTGAATCATCTCGACGGATTCTACCTACAAAAACATCGTCATGATTATGTGCCGTTCGAGGCATTGGATAAATATTTTTCTTTACATTATCCTGCACGGTCACTCCTTTTGTTTTACGCAAAACTCGCTTGATATCTTTTACTTCAAAAGGTTTTTTAAAGCTAGCGTTTACCGCTTCAGAATGTCCTCCTTGAACTGGTACACGTACGGCTGTAGCGGTAATTCTAAGTTTTTTATCGCTTAGAATTTTTCGAGTTTCGTGGACCAATTTCATTTCTTCTTTCGTATAATCATTTTCAAGAAAAACATCACAATGTGGCAGGCAGTTTCCAAAAATTGGATGTGGGTATGCCATATCTTCTGTTGCTAACGTTTTTCCTTTCTTTTCAGTTTCGTATTGCTTAACCGCTTTTACGCCTGTTCCTGTAATAGATTGATAGGTAGATATAACCAATCTTTTTATTCCATATTCTTTATGCAGTGGTGCCAAAGCAGCAACCATTTGAATAGTAGAACAGTTCGGATTTGCAATAATCTTATCTTTTTTGGTCAACTGATCCGCATTAATTTCTGGAACAATTAATTTCTTTTTAGGATCCATTCGCCACGCAGAGGAATTATCTATTACGGTAGTTCCTACTTCTGCAAATTTTGGAGCCCATTTCAAGGAGGTACCACCTCCAGCAGAAAATATAGCAATATCAGGACGCATAGCAATCGCATCCTCCATTCCGATAATCTTATACGTCTTTCCGTCGAACTTGATTTTTTTACCAACTGAACGAGGAGAAGCCACAGGGATAAATTCAGTAATCGGAAACTTACGTTCCTTTAATACTTCTTGCATAACAGTACCGACTAAACCGGTCACTCCAACAACAGCTAACTTCATTTTGATTTAAAATTTGAGGTTACTTATTAATTTTAGATGAAATTTTGGCCACCTTTAGTTAAACTAAGTACTTATCACGAGTGAATTCAATTTCATTTACGAATATTTACTATTTTTGATACCATGAAGAGACATATTATTTCCACCTTTTTCATATTCTATGCTTTTTGCCTCCAAGCGCAATTTATCGAAAATTTCGCAGATGGTAATTTCACAGAGAATCCAACGTGGCAAGGAGACACCGACAAGTACATTATCAATAGTAATTTTGAGCTACAAAATATGGATACGGAAGGAGGGTCTTCCTACTTATCTGTTCCTGCTGCAACGGCCGATAATACTACTTGGGAGTTTTATTTCCGTTTAGAATTTGCGCCTTCTACCTCTAATCAAATGCGTGCCTATCTTAATGCGAGCCAATCGGATCTGACTGGACCGCAGGATGCATATTTTTTGCAAGTAGGTGCCAGTGGATCAGACGATGCAGTAGAATTTCATCGACAAGATGGCGTTGGCTCTACTTTATTATTAAGTACACCTACCGGAAGTGCTGCCACTGATCCTGAGATTCGAGTGCGCATCACTCGCAATCAAGATCAAGAATGGGAATTATTAGCAGACTTAACAGGGGGTACTAATTTTCAATCTTATGGTACGATTACCGATGGTACACATCCAACAGGTCAATATTTTGGTTTTAGTAATAAATACACTGCTACTCGGGTTGATAAATTTTTCTTTGATGATATTTCAATTGATCCACTTTTTATGGACGTTACACCTCCGGTTTTGATTGCCGCCGAAGCTATTGAAAACAACATCGTTACTTTACAATTCAACGAACCACTCGATCCGGCATCTACTGTAGTGACTACTAATTATAGTTTTTTACCAACTACAAACATCATCAGTTCGGCCATAGATAGCAGCGATCCTGCTCGTGTTTTATTAACCGTAGAACCACTCGTTAATGGCACCAACTATACCATCACTGCTACTGGAATTTCCGATATAGAAAATAATATTGCAGGTGAACAAACACAAAGTTTTCTCTTTGTTGAAACCATCATCGCCGAACCCAATGATATTATTATCAATGAAATCATGGCCGATCCTTCTCCTGAAGTTGGACTGCCGCTCTTTGAATTTGTTGAATTATATAACCGAAGCGACAAATTTATCAATCTAGAAGATTTTATAATCTCAGATGCGAATAGTGATGCCGATCCACTGCCTAGTTTTGTCCTAGCACCTGATAGCTACGTAATTGTCTGCGATGCGGCAAATGTGAGTGCCTTTAATGGATTTGGACCTACGATAGGTGTTGGTGATTTGCCAGCGTTTAATAATGGGGAAGATCAAGTTAGTTTACGAAATAGCGATAACAACTTAATTCATACCGTTCTTTACCAAGATGATTGGTACCGTGATAATGAAAAAGCAAATGGTGGGTGGACCCTAGAATTAATTAATCCAAATCTCTTCTGTGTTGGAGAACAAAACTGGATTGCTTCCAATGATCCAGATGGAGGTACTCCTGGCCGCGTCAATTCGGTTTTAGATAATACACCAGACAATACACCTCCGACCGTTATTTCTGCCACAGCGATTTCTTCTGTTACCTTAAGTATCGTCTTTAGCGAAGTCATGTCCCAATCTGAAGTAGAAAACCCCAATAATTACCTATTAACACCAGGTAATTTTTCTCCTACTTCGGTCACACTCAATGAAGAGGGCACCATCGCCACCGCAAGTTTTACGACCAGTTTTATAGACCGTCAAGAGTTTGATCTTACTATAAATGGTGTGAGTGATTGCGTTGGCAATAATATTACGGATGGCAATACTGCTTCTTTTGCTTGGTTCTTAACTAGCCCTGCGGAAAGGTATGATATTATTATTAACGAAATATATGCCATCCCTACTCCTTCTCATGGTTTACCAGAATTAGAATTTGTAGAACTATATAACCGCAGTGATAAGGCTATAAATTTAGAAAATTATACTTTCGATGAAGGTAGCAGTAGTGGTAATACATTGCCCTTTTTCGTTTTGCTTCCAGATGCTTATGTGATTTTACAAAGATCGGACTTTGATGATTTTGGGATCTATGGTGATATCATTGAGTTAAATAATTTTGCGCTCACCAATGGAGGAGAACTTCTTAGATTAATAGACGCAACTGGTAATATCATTGATGCAGTTGACTATGATGATGATTGGGCGTTGAATGGTCGTTCTGAAGGCTATTCTTTAGAGCGGATCAACCCTGATAATATTTGTACAAATAGAGCCGCAGATTGGAGCAGTAGTTTTGCAGACATTGGTGGAACACCTGGTAGTATCAATAATATTTTTGATGAAACCAACCTTGATAATACGGGTCCTGAAATAACTAAGGTATATATGGATTGGCAGACACCTAATCAAGTTATACTCAGTTTTGACCAAGCACTTGATCCGCTCACTGTTAATGATTTAAGCAGTTACGGAGTCAGTCCTGCAGATCGAACCATAATAAGTGCGGTCTTGATGCCTCCTCTTTTTAGTGAAGTCAGTATTTTCTTGGATGCTCCAGCAGAAGCTCCAACAATTTACACCCTCGAAATGGAAATTTCTAGTTGTAAAAATAATTTTTCTTCCACCATTCAATCTGGACGATTTGCATTTTCTGAACGAATGGAAGTAGGAGATGTGGTGTTGAATGAAATTTTGCACAATCCATTTACCAGTGGTAGCCGGTTTATAGAGCTTTATAATAAAAGCGATAAAGTATTAGATGTAGCAGATTTATTTTTAGCAAAAAGAATTGGTGTTGATTCTATTGGTTTTGAAGAAGAAGTTGAGACTGCTTGTTTATTTTTCCCTAACGACTTTATCGTTCTAACTCCTGAACCAGCAGATATTTTAGCCCGTTATGAAGTAGAAAATCCCAATCTATTAGTACCAACTGACTTGCCTAGCTATGATGATGATGAAGATCAGGTAGTTTTATTAACTGCCGAATCAGTAGTGTTAGATGAACTGGCTTATACGCGTGAATTTCACAATGCATTATTAGATGATCGCAATGGTGTGTCCTTAGAGAGAGTTGATCCGAATGCAGCCACGCAAAATACTGGTAACTGGGCTTCTGCAGCAGAAACTGCGGGATTTGCAACACCTACTTTTCAGAACTCTCAATTTTCGGAGCAAACTAGCACCATCAGTGGCAACCAATTTATTTCCTTAGCAGAAACGACTATTTCACCAGATGGAGATGGATTTCAAGATGCACTTATTATTTCATATCAAACAACAGATCCTGGGTTTATCGCGAATGTACGGATCTATGATGCCCGTGGTAGATTGATCAAACGACTCAACCAACAGACACTGATTGCAGCAGAAGGAAGTCTAAAATGGGATGGAAGTACAGACGATGAACAAAAAGCAGCTATTGGGATTTATGTACTAGTCGCGGAGTTTACTCATCCTGACGGACGAGTACAAACTGATAAAGAAACGATTGTAGTGGCAGGAAGATTAGAATAATTCTTTCATGGAACCTTAATTTTGCTTAAATTTGTGTCCCAAGCACTAAGTTATTTAGTATAGTTTTTCAATCTACGCTAATATTTCAATCTACGCACCCTAATATTTACACGTTTATTCCCTTAAAACTGGTCTAGTTAACAAATTAATAACTCCAGAAAAGCTTACAGTCTAACAACTACTATATTAAAACTTTTTAATATAATCAATCCGTTATGGTTACTAAGATCTTAAGTTATCGCTACATTCAAATTATTATCTCCGCACTTATCGTGTTAGGAGCTGCTTTTTGTATATTCGCTCCTAACTACTATCTATTTAAATTGGGGAGTGAATTTGCTATTCAGATCATGTTGGGCTACTTAGTTGGAGGTTTTGTCTTTCTTTATTTTCAACAACCTAAATTAACTTTTACCAGCTTTGCCTGCTGCGCTGGCTTGTGTTTATTTTTAAAATATTCCACCAATGCAGAAATGAAGGCCCCTATCATAACAGATTCAGAGATTGTAAATATTGCGCACTTCAACCTTGCGTCAACTGGTTCAGATTATGAAAAAACAATTGAAAATATCAAAGAAACGGATGCGGACCTTGTTTCTATTCAAGAATTAACGCCTGACTGGCTTCCAATCTTAGAATCTGAACTTTCTGATCTATATCCACATTCATCGAGTATTGTCCGAATGGATCCTTTTGGGATAGCTGTATTTTCAAAGCGACCTATGTTAAGTATGGACACTTTCTACTACGAAAACATTCCAAATTTAGCAGGTACACTTGCCTGCGAAAAGGGAGATAAAGCATTACATTTTATCGCTGCTCATACGACCCCTCCACTATATCGGACTGCACATGAACGCATGCAACAGCATCTGGAAGTAATTGGAAATTATATTAACAAAGTTGACCTTCCTGTCATTACAATGGGAGATTTTTATGCACCACCTTGGTGTCGAGAAATACAGGATTTAAAGTATGCAGCTGGATTAAATGATAGTCGAAGAACTGCTAAATTGGAAATTTCTCAACTATTTGAAAATCCTGTTGATTATATCTTGCATTCAAATCAGCTAACTTGTATTGATTTTGAATCAATCTCTAATCAAGCATCAGAACACATCGGTATAAAAGGAGCTTACCAATTCAATTCTCCAATTGAACAATAGACTTTTTATAAAATAGGTGAAAATTTCACAAAAACTTTAATTTTACCGAAGTAGCATCATCCTTGTTGCGCTTTATCAATTCTCATTTAACCCAGCTTAATAAGAATAAATGTCTACCCTAAAAAAGAGAATTGACAGTTTTCGCTTCGCATTTAAAGGGCTTGCAGATTTATTTATTTCCCAACCAAATGCCCGTATTCACGGAGTAGCCACTATTATTGCGCTAATATTAGGAGGAATATTAGGGCTTTCCAAAATAGAATGGTGTTTAATCATCTTATGCATTTTTGCAGTTTTAGCTGCCGAAGCATTTAATACCGCTTTAGAGTATCTCACGGACCTAGTTTCTCCAGAATATCATGTACTAGCAGGAAAAACCAAAGATGTCGCTGCTGCTGGTGTACTATTAACTGCTTTTGGCTCGTTCATCATTGGCACAATAATTTATCTTCCAAAGGTACTGACGTACTTAAACGTGCATTAGACTTCATTCTAAAATAATGCGATGAACACCCAATTACTTTTTTCTTGCTTTTTAGCTTTTATAATAAACATCTCTAATCTTTTCGCTCAAGAACAATTAGGATTAAGAGTTGATAATTTTAGCGGTGTCAATAGTCTTGTGCTTAATCCAGCAGCCAATATTACTTCTCCTTTTAGATTTGATATCAATTTAGCAAGTGCAGGATTTTTTATAGACAATAATTATGGCCATATCCGTAAAACCCATCTATTTCACTTCTTAAAAAATAGTCGAGATTCAGATAATCTAATTAATGCCGTTTATGCACCTAATGATATCGCCGTTGAAGATTCTTGGTTATTATTTGATTATTTTGATAATGAAAAATCAAAATATGCCTCAGCATCGATGCATTTGATGGGACCATCGTTTAGTATTAAACTTAATAATGGTTACTCGTTTAGCTTTATCTCTGCACTACGAGCAGCAGGATCTAGTCATAAAATACCTTCTAATACTGGTTTTTATCATATTGATCGTACTCCTTTTGAAGAAACCATCGATATTACTCCCGTAGATGCAGCAG
This sequence comes from Saprospiraceae bacterium, assembly GCA_023300665.1. Taxonomy (GTDB): domain Bacteria; phylum Bacteroidota; class Bacteroidia; order Chitinophagales; family Saprospiraceae; genus JALZUU01. The sequence continues at coordinate 12,732 of JALZUU010000099.1, forward strand.
GAATGGTTTGGAGTGAATTTGGGATAAATTTTTCGCCAACCTTCTTTACTTATAGTGGTAAATTAAGTTTTGGTATCACAGCCAAATACCTCTCTGGCTATGAAGGAGGTTTTGTAGAGACGCCTCGTACTTTACAAATTACCCAATTTCCAGGCGATTCTTTACTTTTGGAAAATGGACTCATTAATTTTGGCTTTACCGATTCAAATACCAATACAACTACAGATCCAACAGTTCGTCGAAATGGTCAAGGCTTTAGCTTTGATATTGGTGCAGTAATGACCATCGAAGGAGACGAAGATGGCTATATCTGGCGATTAGGAGCAAGTATTCTTGATCTTGGCGAAATAAATTTTTCTAAAAATACACAGTTACATCAAATCGATCAACCCAATGATTTTAACTTAGGTACTTTACCACTTGACCAATATAGCGGATTTGAAGACTTAACCGATTATGCAAGCCTTTTGAGTTTTCAAACACTAGGAGATTCTCTTGCCTCTAGAGTAGGTAATAGTTTTTCTATCGGACTTCCTACCGCAGCGAGCCTCCAAGCAGATTATCAATTCTATCCAAATTTTTATGTTAATGCGACCTGGATCCAACGATTAAAATTTAATACTCAGGCTATTGGGCGAGATAATATTTTTGGAATTACTCCTCGATATAGCTCCAGATGGATCTCGGCTTCCCTATCACTTATTTTACGAAATTATCAACAATTAAGGACTGGTTTTTCTGTCCGATTGGCTTGGTTTATAATCGGTTCTGACAATCTAGGTAGCTGGATTGGTAGGTCTACTTTCACTGGTACCGATGTCTTCTTTGGTGTAAAAATGAATCCTTTTCGTACCGGTCCGTGGAATTTTAATGGTGGTAAAGGGAAAGGAATCAAATGCTACGACTTTTAACTTTTCTTTATAATTCATCTTTTTATATTTGGAATAATCCTTGCTTCCATACTAGTTGATCCTAATAATTTGAATAGATTATTAGAATCTTTCTTATCATATACCGTGAAAATCTACCTATACTACCAATTCAACCACAAATCCATGTCACAATTTCGAAAGAAGTAGACATGCAGATAAGTTGAAAATTGGGCAATTTACAATCTATAAGTAATATAATATGTATTCACAAAAAAGTATGACTAGATTAATTTTACTCTTAGTGGTTTCAATTATTCTTCCCCTTTCAGGAATAATGGCTCATGGATTTGGGATTTCTCCTATTGACGGTGATCCAATTATTAAAGGTAAAAAATCCGTTAATGAAGTTCCTATGCGTTTGACCCGTAAGTTCAAACGAGATGCAGCCAGACTTGCACTTCGACTCGAAGCTAGCAAAGAAGATTTGAGATATCAGAATATTGTTATTCCAAAATCCAATGTAGAAAATATCTACGAAATCCTAACGAACATTTATGTAAAAAATGAGACGGCGCAGTCTATTTCTAAATGTAATGTTCACACTTTCCCAAATCCTTCTATTGATCACCTTGTAATCATTTTTGATCGAGAAATAGAATGGGCTGAACCACTACTAGATGGCATCAGCGAAACAGATAGTGATGAATTCAATGCTTTATTAGAAGACTATGATCTTATCATTGACAAACATGTTCAATGGGATGACGAAAACGATGCAATTACTCTACGTTCTAGAGAACCGTTAAATATGTCAGCTCTAGCGAATGAGTTTTACAATATTGAAGGTGTAAAGTCCATCGATTTAGGTATTCCTAAGATTGGAGGAAATGATATTAATATTCAAAGAATAAACGAAGGTTGGGAAGTTCAATACATCCTACGCTTTGGTTCTTATATTAGTGGAAAAGGAAAAGTGCATATTTGGACTTATAACGCCATGGATGATGGCAATGTACACTTTGTAAACGAAAGTGGAGATCCAGTTCCAGAATGGATGCGATGCCACTTCAGACCTGTTCCACTCGCTCAATCCAATATTTTCAACGGATAAATTTTAATAAAAAACTAAAAAGCGTCTGTAATCTATGACTAGATTACAGACGCTTTTTAGTTTTTGTTGAAATGTTGAAACGCGACGCTTGTTGAAATGTTGAACCGTTAATCTTGGCTTGCTACGTAATTGAGATAAGATGTTAAGACTCAACTATCTAAAATAAAGTAAATTACCTAGTAATTGACTAAATTACGGACAAATTAATTCAAATTTTCACAATTGGAACACTACAAAGATACCTATCAATACCAGGGCCTACGCAAGAAATTAGTCGAAGAACTAAAGCAGAGAGGAATAAAAGACGCGGCGGTCTTACGAGCTTTTGAAAAAATACCACGTCATTTCTTTTTTGAAAAAGCTTTCGCAGAATGGGCTTATCAAAACAAGGCGTTTCCCATCGGAAAAGGACAAACAATTTCACAACCATTTACGGTTGCTTTTCAAACAGAATTATTAGATATAAAAAAGCGAGATAGTGTGATGGAAATTGGAACTGGATCAGGATTTCAAGCAGCAGTTTTAGCTACGCTTGGTGCTCGAGTCTATACAATTGAACGTCACGAAGCATTGCATATCACCGCTAAAAAACGACTCAAAAAAATGGGATACGCAGGTATTCGTTTCTATTTTAAGGACGGTTATAAAGGCTTACCTGAATTTGCTCCATTTGATAAAATACTGGTAACTGCAGCTGCCCCAGAAATTCCACAGGCACTAAAAATGCAACTAAAAATGGGTGGAAAACTCGTAGTCCCCGTTGGAGATGAAAAAGGACAAAAAATGCTCTTGATCACTCGATTGGACCAAGAGCATTTTGAGGAAAAAGAATTAGGAAATTTTAAATTCGTCCCTTTTCTAAAAGGAATTTCTCGAAAATAAAAACCTAATTAATCAATTTTTCTTCCTTTAGCCGTTCTACTTTTCACGGAGACTTTTCGAACCTTTTTTAAGTCGACCATCAGTGCGGCATATGCACTCGATGAAGGGGTATAAAAAGGCTTTCCATCATAGGTGACCGTACCGCGACTTCGCTTCCATTCAGAAGCCAAAAGTATATACCTATTTCCTGCTTTAGGATTGGGTCCAAACATCAAAAAACGGTCATCACTCGTCTCAAAACTAACGGCAAAACGCTTTTCTTTAGGCATAAAAACGAGTACACCTGGTGTTTTTTTACGGATTACGATTTCTTCCACTCTTCGTCCATCCACCATCTTTATTTCTCCCCCTTCAATCGTAGAATTTCCACTATTTGCTTCACGACGTAAAACAACATCATCAGAAAGGTAAAATTGTACCTGTTTTAAATCATCTTCGGTCCAATTATTGCTATCATATAACTGCTGAGTAAACGGAGAAAGCCGAGGACTACAGCCAACTACAACAAATAAACTACTAAGCAGAAAAACTTTATACAGTATTTGTTTCATAATTCTAATGGGTTTTGAAATGAATAAATTTTGTTGCTATTAATTAGTTAACGGAAAATATAAGTCTTTTCTCTTCCAGACTCTACTGTTTAACGATACCTTAACGATCATACCATAATCTGTTAAGGTTAATTAGTTTACACACAATCACCAAAAAATTAAATTCACCATGATGAGAAAACACTTTATACCGCCAAAGGTATTTATTAAATCTTTTTTATCTACGCTTTCACTTGCCCTTATAGGGTTTTATTCCAACGCAGAAGTTACTTATGCATTACCGCTTTCTGGTGATGAATTACAGATCGGAAATATGCTTGAATGGTCTACTTCTATTGAATTAAACAGTGAAAGATTTATCATTCAACGATCTTTAGATGGCATCAGCTATGAAGATATTGGGCGAGTAGATGCTGCTGGATTATCGAATGAAGAAACACCCTACCATTTTATGGATATTGGGATCAACGAACAAAGAGCTTATTACCGACTTAAACAGGTCGATGATGATGGAACCGCCAGTTATTCACAGACGGCATTGGTCCACAAAAAAATGAAAAATAACTTTATGGTTATGTCAATGAGTAGTCCAGAAACGGTCAAACAATTTGAAATTGCCATTGATTTTGCATCGGAAGGAGTGATCGAATATCAACTCTGTTCACTTGCTGGAGATACCATTAAAGAAGTAGAACAATCCGTTAGTCCAGGACTTAATAGCTTGTTTTTCGATTTAGAAAATGAGCACGAAGGTATTTATAAAATAAATATCAAAATGGGCGAAGAAGAAGAATCGCTGATTATCAGAAAAGTATTAGACGAATTAAAAAGCAAACCAAATGTTGCTAGTAAAAATGGCGAAATAGGCGGATAATCCCCCGTTTATTTTGGCCATTAAAGCTCCAGAAAATTTAACTTTCTGGAGCTTTTTTTTGATATAGAAGTCGGTTTAACATAAAAAAACCAACTTCTAATTGAATAGTATAGTAGTATGACAGACAAGACTTACGCTATCTTCTACACCATTTTTCTACGATCTCGAAAAAAATTGGTCATTAAAATCTTTGATTCTTCCATCATAATACCAAATTCAACTTTCGTTTTGGGATGTAGCATCCGCTTACCAAATTGCATAAAACCTCTTTTGTCATCACTTGCTCCGTATACCAGTCGCCCCAGTTTTGCCCAAGCCAATGCTCCTGCACACATCGCACAAGGCTCCAGCGTAACATAAAGTGTACAGTCTTCTAGGTACTTATTCCCCAAAAAACTAGCTGCAGCCGTCAAAGCGATAATCTCTGCATGAGCAGTTACATCGGTCAGTTGCTCTGTATTATTATGAGCTCGAGCAATGATTCGCTCATTAGCTACCACCACTGCACCAACAGGAATTTCTCCTAGTTCGTAAGCCTTTTCAGCTTCTAATATTGCTTGGCGCATAAAATAATTATCGTCAAATACCTTTATCATTTTTCTTAAATATTATAAATAAGTCCTTAAATTTTAACTTTTGGAGCGAAAACCCTTGAAAAGTCTAGCTTTTTAGTCATAAAACCAACTTCTTTTTAAAAAACTACTCCAAAAATAGTTTTTCTTTTTTCAATAAAATATCTTTGCACATGGAAACCATAAAAATACCCCTAACGCAAACCTCTCAACAAAAGTTTTTGGGAGAAGCATTGACTTACGACGATGTTCTGCTCGTCCCTGCGTACTCTGAAGTCCTTCCACGTGAAGTTGACATCACTACCCAACTTACCCGCAATATTCGGCTTAATGTTCCTATCGTTTCAGCAGCCATGGATACGGTTACGGATGCTGGATTAGCCATAGCTATCGCTCGTCAAGGAGGAATTGGTATTGTCCATAAAAATATGAGTATTGCCGAACAAGCTGCTCAGGTTAGAAAAGTAAAGCGTTCTGAAAGTGGAATGATCATCGATCCTGTAACGTTACGTGGTGATGCACTAGTAGGCGATGCTCTACAATTGATGCGACAACACAAAATTGGTGGAATTCCAATCGTCGATGATAAAAATCAACTAATCGGAATTTTAACCAATCGAGATCTTCGATTCGAAACACGAATTAATCGCCCCGTTACCGAAGTAATGACCAAACTCAATATGGTCACAGCACCTGTTGGTACTACCTTACAACAGGCTAGAGCAATCTTACAAGAACATAAGATCGAAAAACTTCCCGTGGTAGATAAAAACAAAAAACTTGCTGGACTCATCACTTATCGTGATATCATGAAAGTGGAAGATTATCCTATTTCATGTAAAGATTCATTCGGTCGTCTGGTCGTAGGTGCAGCCGTTGGGGTTACGCGCGATATGCTTGAACGAGTTGAGGCACTGAAAAATGTAGCCGTAGATGTCATCTGTGTAGATACGGCACACGGACATTCTCGAGGAGTGCTGGATGCTATTCGCGAAGTCAAAAAGAATTTTCCAGATCTAGATGTCATCGGTGGCAACGTAGCTACTGGTGCGGGTGCAAAAGCATTGGTCGATGCGGGTGCAGATGGCGTCAAAGTAGGAGTCGGACCTGGTAGTATTTGTACCACCCGAGTTATTGCCGGAGTTGGGATGCCTCAATTATCAGCGATCCATGAAGCTAGTAGAGCGATTGAAGGTAGTGGAGTACCCATCGTTGGAGATGGAGGGATTCGGTATACAGGTGATATTGCCAAAGCAGTAGTTGCTGGAGCGAGCACCATTATGGCGGGGTCTTTATTTGCTGGTGTAGAAGAAGCACCAGGCGAAACCATTATTTATGATGGTAGAAAATTTAAAATCTATCGAGGAATGGGATCATTGGGTGCTATGGAAATGGGGTCAAAAGATCGTTATTTTCAAGATGTAGAAGATGATATTAAAAAACTAGTACCAGAAGGTATTGAAGGTAGAGTTCCTTATAAAGGAACCTTAGCAGAAGTGATGGTCCAATATATTGGTGGCTTACGAGCTGGAATGGGATATTGCGGGGCTGCTAATATTGAGGAGATGAAAAAAGCTAGCTTTGTGAAGATTACTTCTGCTGGTTACGCCGAAAGTCATCCTCATAATATTACCATTACCAAAGAAGCACCTAATTATTCTAGATAAAAACAAAAAACATCAACGACTGCCACGTTCTTTTTTTCTTAATAAGGACGTGGTAGCAATAAGTCGTCAGTTATTAGGTAAATATCTGGTTACTCAGATCGACGGTCAATATTCGGCTGGAAAAATCATTGAGACGGAAGCCTACCGAGCAGCAGATGACAAAGCCTGTCATGCTTACAATAACCGACGAACTAAAAGAACCGAAATAATGTTTGCGGAAGGTGGAATAGCATACGTTTTTTTATGTTATGGTATTCATCATCTTTTTAATATCGTTACTGCTCCAAAAGAAGATGCACAGGCCGTACTTATCCGTGCCATTACACCAACTGATAATATTCCGCTCATGTTGGAGCGACGAAATTTTACTGTCCTTAAACCACAATTAACCGCAGGACCAGGCGTTATGTCTAAGGCGTTAGGTATTAATAAAACCCACACAGGAATAGATCTTTGCCAACCGGATAGTAAAATCTGGATAGAAGGTCGTGGGATCGTTCTCCAACCAGAAGAGATTATTGCTAGCCCACGAGTCGGAATTGATTATGCAGAAGAATGTGTCTCCTGGCCATGGAGATTTCGAGTTTTATAGTAGAAGTTGTTTAAAAATTCTATATTAGTTTTGAGTTTTAAAATTTACATCAATGAATATGCTAAAATACGGAGCCGTTATATTTTTCTTTTTTAGTTTCCTCACTTTTAATCTAGCACAGGATGAAGAGATAGAATTCACTGATAAAGTTTATGTGGATTATATTCATACCGTGCAGTTGATAGCACTTAATCAGCATAAAGATCCAATCGTCAAACTAGGTAACAACAATACTTTTTTGTTTTCTTTTGATGACTTTAGTGAAGAAACTCGTTCTTATGTTTATACAATTCAACATTGCAATGCAGACTGGACGCCATCAGATCTGACTGAATTAGATTATATAGATGGCTTAACAGAAGGTGATATTGAAGAATATGATTTTTCGCTCAACACGCTCACACCCTATACATATCATTCACTCATCCTTCCGAATGAAGAAGTACGATGGACCATATCTGGAAATTATATATTAAAAGTCTATGATACAGAAGATGATAAAAAATTGGTCATCACTCGACGATTTATGGTAAAAGAACCTCCGACTTTAAATATTACACCTTCTTTTCTCTCAGCTACAGGAAATTTCAATACTCATCAAGAAATTAATTTTGACATATTTTATAATAATATGAGGATTGACAATCCCTTACGAGAAATTACAGTAGTGGTCCGGCAAAATCAACGATGGGATTCTGCTATCTATGCCAATCAACCTCGCTCAGAAAAAAGGCAAACACTCGTTTATAATACCCGTGGAAAATTCAGCTTTGGTGGTGGAAAAGAGTTCCGTTATTTAGATTTACGGTCCGTTGAACAAAGACGACATAGTGTTTCTCAAGTTATAGAAGGAATAGATAATTATGAGGTAACGCTTTTTTCAGACGAGATGCGATCCAATAAATCTTTTTTGCGACAACCAGATATGAATGGAAATTTCGTAATTGAAAACTCTGATCAATCCAACAGAGACCCTAATATTCGATCTGATTATGCGGATGTATTATTTTCGCTCAACGTCAATCAAGAGTTGGAAGATTACGATGTTTATTTAAGTGGTCGATTCAACAATTGGCAGCCCGATCCTAGATACAAAATGGTTTATAATAATATCATTCATGCCTACGTAGCTAAACCCAAACTAAAACAGGGCGTCTACGACTATATGTACACCGTTGTCCCAAAAGAAGGCGGTACAAAAATGGATTTAACAGAACTAGAAGGTCATTGGTACGAAACGGAAAATGACTACTCTATTTTGGTATATTATCGTCCTTTTGGTGGACGCTATGATCGACTTATTGGGTTCACTGAGTTTAATGTTGTTGATCAAAATCGAGTTAATAACCGTTAATTAATCCATCTTTCTTGGGTATTTTGGCAATTTACACCCAGCATATTTGCCAAATCTGATTCCTTAATTATTTTATTTTTCCGATCCTGATCGCTATTTTGGGCCTTTTAGTCCTAATTTAGCAACCTTTGATATAAATTATTCGTCAAGTTCTCTAAGAATAGCTTAATTAGCGGTGAAATGCTAGTTTGCATAAGCAACTATTTTTACTAGACTCCAGTCTTTAATAGTGATAAAAAATATTTTGCAATAGCTTCTAAATCTAACTCCTTATGTTTTTAAAACAGTTAACCACTTTATTCATTTGCTTGTTATTCGTTCAACTTAGCTATGGACAAAAAACTTGGTCACTAACCAAGTGTATTCAATATGCTCAACAAAATAGTTTGAGTGTAAAGCAAGGGCAAAACCAAATCCAACAAGCACAACTTAGCGAACAAGAAGCTCGCTATTCTCGCTACCCTAGTGTCAACTCTAACTTACAGGGTGGTATCAACTTTGGACGAACCATTGATCCGACCACTAATAGCTTTACCAATGAATCAGTGCTTACTAATAGTTTAGGAATTAGTGCTGGGGTGACCTTATATAACGGTGGCCGAATTCGCAATCAGATCAAACAGAGTAAGATTGACGTAGATGCTGCCGAAGCAGATAACGAACAGATCAAAAATGATCTAGCATTAAATGTAGCGGCCGCTTATTTACAAATATTATTAGATCAAGAACAGCTCGTCAACGCTAAAAATCGACTAGCACAAACAGAAGCACAGTTGTCTCAAACTGATCGACTTATTCGAGCCGGCACCTTGCCAGAAGCGGACCGACTAGAAATTCAAGCAAACGTTGCGCGGGATGAACAAAATATTGTTACCCAAGAAAATGCGGTAGAGATCAGTTTTTTAAATCTTAAAAATCTCATGCAGATCAACCCAGATGAAGAAATCAAAATTGAGAAAATAGATAAATTAGAAGTTCCCGTTAATGCCGACCCAGATGGTGTTGCACTTACTCAAGTATATAATCGTGCAATTGCTAACCAACCATTTATTCAAGCAGATAAAGCGAGGCTAAGTAGTGCTAATCTGCAAACAGAAATTGCTAAATCGCTAGGTCTTCCCGTAGTGAGTCTTTTTGGAAATATTAATTCATTTTATTCTAATCAAGTACCCGATTTTAATAAGGTGGAAGATCCTGGACGAATCGTACTTGGTAATCCACAAGACGTCGTTATTGATGGTATACAAAATCAATTACAATTTTTTCAGCTACAAGGAGTAGTTCTTGGTAAGCGTGGATACTTTAATCAACTAAATGACAATTTCGGTCAGAGTATAGGTTTGAGTGTTAATATTCCTATTTATAACCAAGCACAAACACGACTAGCCAAAGAACGGGCAGAACTGAATATTCTCAACATCCAAATTGCTGCACAACAAAATAAGCAACAATTAAAAACAGATATTCAACGGGCTATTGCTACGGCTCGCGCCAACAAAAAACAATTTGAAGCTTCAGAAAAAACGGTAAAAGCACTAGATCTAGCCTATATCAACACGGAGAAAAGATATAAACTAGGAGCCGTTAATACGTTCCAATATACTACGGCAAAAAACACCTTGGATCAAGCAGCAATTGATCTAATTATTGCAAAATACAACTACCTTTACGCTTTACAGATTCTTGATTTTTATCAAGGTAAACGACTAGAGCTAAAATAGCAATTGATGAAGCTATTTAAAAAACGCTTCATAAGCATTAAACAAAACATCCGACAACATGGCCAACAAGGGAAAAAACAAAATCATTATCATTTTAGTAATTGCACTATTTGTTTTACTGGCATTTGCAGCTTACAAAAGTCGTAGCAAACCAAAGGGAATTGAGGTCACTACCGAAGAGGTAGCTAAACGAACCATCCGCGAACAGGTTTCTGCTAGTGGTAAAGTTTTTCCAGAAACAGAAGTAAAAATCAGTTCTGATATCTCTGGAGAAATCGTTGAACTTTTCGTCGAAGAAGGAGATACCGTAAAAGCCGGTCAGCTTCTTGGTCGAATCGATGCAGATACTTATCAATCTCAAGTACAACGTAGCGAAGCAACGGTAAGCAACGCTCGTGCTCAAGTCGCCAATAATGAAGCTGGTGTTTCACGAGCAGAAGCAATCCTCAAACAATCGGAAGCACAACGCGATCAGATTGTGGCACAAGCGATAAATACTCGTGCTATTCATGCTCGAAATAAAGGGCTTTTTGATGAAGGAATTATTTCTTCCGCTGATTTTGAAAATTCTACTTCTACCTTAGATGGTGTTGAAGCCAATCTAAAATCTGCCGAAGCAACCATTGCCTCTAATCAAGCCAACCTCGAAGCAGCTCGACAGAGTGTCAAAGCAGCTGAATACAATGTCAAAAGTGCACAAGCAACATTGGGGGAAGTAAATACAAGTTTGCGTAGAACCAATATCGTCGCTCCGATGAATGGAATTATTTCTCGATTAGATGTGGAACAAGGAGAGCGGGTGGTTGGAACTTTACAAATGGCGGGTACAGAAATGATGCGCGTAGCGGATTTGAGTACGATTGAAGTACAGGTCGACGTGAGTGAAAATGATGTACTTCGAGTCAATGTAGGCGATCCTGCCGAGATAGAAGTTGACGCTTACCTAGATGAAAAATTTACGGGGTATGTGACAGAAATTGCCAACTCAGCTACCAATAGTACTGCGGCGAGTTTGACGACGGACCAGGTGACTAATTTTGTTGTAAAAATCAGAATCAATCCTGAATCTTATCGTGAAATGATCTTAAAAAGTAGTCGCTTTCCATTTCGTCCAGGGATGTCTGCTTCTGTTGATATTAATACCAATACAGAAAAAGATGTACTCACCATTCCTATTCAAGCCGTAACCACTCGAGATCTTAATAAAGTAGGAAAGAAGAAACGTGGAAAAGGAAAGACAAAAGAAAAGAAAAAGGACGTAGAAGAAAACATTAAAGAGGTTGTTTTTGTAATGGAAGCAGATACTGCTCGGATGATCCAAGTTAAAGCCGGAATTCAAGATGATAAATATATCCAAATCTTAGAAGGATTATCAGAAGGAATGGAGATTATCGAAGGTCCATATAGCGTAGTTTCAAAGAAGCTAGAACAAGGAGAGGATTTACGGGTAGAAGAATAATTTTTTAATAAAAAATTAATAATGCGCTTTTTACGCGTTTTTCGTAGGGACAATTCATGTAGAGAACAAAAGACAATTCGTGAATTGTCTTTACATGAATTGTCTCTACGAAAACCTCCATCATACCAACCATATTTTAAATTTACCAAACAAATTACTTATCAACGCTTTAATATTATTTATCAAGAATCCTGAAAAAGGAAAAGTAAAAACACGACTGGCAAAAACCGTTGGAGACGATCGAGCTTTAGCGATTTACAAAGCTTTGCTGGAACATACGCGTACCTTAACCTTGCCGGTTGATGCTACGCGCTTTCTTTTTTATAGTAATCAAATCAATCACGAAGACGACTGGTCTCCAGACAATTTCCAAAAGGAAGTTCAAAACAATGGCGACTTAGGAGATCGAATGAAAGCAGCTTTTGCCAAGGCATTTGAGCAGCATGATCAGGTCTTAATCATCGGCAGCGATTGTGCTAGTTTAACCACTGAAATTGTCAAAGAGGGGTTTGAAAAATTAGCGAATCATGATTTTGTCTTCGGACCAGCAATGGACGGTGGTTATTATTTATTGGGAATGAACGAGTATACGCCTGCACTTTTTGAAGAGATGCCGTGGAGTACCGAGTCTGTTGCAAAAATCACTTTAGATCGAATTAAGGCAATGGGTAAATCTTGTTTTTTATTAAAAGAATTAAGTGATATTGATTTTGAGGAAGATTGGGAGAAGTGGGGCTGGGAGATTTAGAGAGGATTCTGTCATAAAATAGTTGGAAAAACGCTAGTATGCATACAGTAATAACAAGCAGAAAATTAAGTCTCAAAATTAAAAATAAATTTCCAATGGAAAAGATTGACGAATTAAGTGCTCAAATTGCGTTTAATCCAAAAATTGGGAAGAAGTTTCAGAATGTAAATAATATTTACAAAATTAGCATAGGCTTGGCAAAAGAAAATAAGGGAGAATATAACCTTGTCTACTTTTATAATAATAAATTAAACCCGATATACTTAATAAATATTTTTAGAAAGAATGAAAAAGATATACTCTCAAAAGTAGTCGAAACGCTTATCCAAGAAAATTCATAACATAAAGTATCAGCACTGATTGCTCTATTTAAAAAACCCTATTATTTCGTAAAACACCTATCTATCAAAAATAGTGGTTTAACAAAAATAATAGGATTTTCTGTAGAGACGATTCATGTAGAGACGATTTACGTAAAGACAATTCATGAATTGTCTCTACGTAAATCGTCTTTACAACTCCCCATACATAATCTCTCCTTCCTCGTTCGCATATCTTTCTCGAATCAATTCTTTCATTTCCTTACGGGCAAAAAATATCCGACTCTTAATCGTACCAAGCGGTGCATCCAATTTTTGATAAGATCTTTTAATCGTGGTCTTGGTTTGTGGTGTGATAGCGGGGGGATAAGTTAAATGAACAGTCCCCGTAAAAGTCTCGTTAAATTTCTACTTTCTATATCTCTTTTCACTTCAACTCTTTCACCTTTAATTCAGCTTTAAACTCAGAAGGATAATAATCGATGGTTGCTAATTTTAGTACTTCGAACTTTGATTTTCTATCATGTAAAATAAAATGATATTTCAGCTTTTTTTGTAAATCAGCTAAGCTACCTAATCCTAACATTTGTCGATTGGCATTAATCTTTTTCTCTTCTTCTTTACCATAGCTAATGGTATAAAGTTTTTTTTCATCTCCAAATTTTATCACTTTCGTACTACCATAATTTCCAATAAAACCTAATTGTGACTCAGCAAGGTCTAAATAACTTGCCGCATTGGCAGATGATAGTTTTCCTTTTTTTACTGCTTCTATAATTACTGGGCGAATATCCGTTAATGTAGTATCACTTTTCCAGTTTTTTAAATGATGCCAGAGAATGTAATGATAACCTGAGTTATCTGCTTGAGGACTTTGTAATCCGAGCATTTCTTCGGAAGGAAAATTATATTGATCTACTATATTCAAAAAGGACGATATATTTTCAGCGTCTATTTTTTGAATCGTGTCAATAAATGTTTTATAATCGTGCCTGAATTCTTGATCCCTATTTTCTCGTTCTCCTAATTCACCCATGACCTCAAAATTCGCTGTTAAATCAAATGAACGCTGCTTTAATTCATCAAATCTAGCAAGAAACTCCTCAAATCCATGCGTTTGTAATTCTTTATAAAGGTTTCTATTATGCTCGAAAAAATATTTTTCTATTCCTTTTGATACTAATTTTTCTAAAAATTCGATGGCACGATCATACTCCTTAACTTCAATAGCACACATGGTGGCGTTTTGATAATCTTTTCCAAATCCAATTTGTCCTGACAAAAATGCTCGTTCATAATTTTCAAATGCTAATCTATAATTTTGATCTATTATGGCTAATTCAGCTTTGTTGATGTAAGGATGGTAAGTAATTCTATAATCTAATTGGCCGCTACTTTCAAATGAAAATAGAACTAAAGTTAGAATTACTAGTTTGGAAATTAAGTTCATTATGTATTTTATTTATTAACAATAATTACTTGGACAAAATTATGTTTAGATAAAATTCGGTGGATGTTTTGTAGCCAATCGAGGCATCGAAAGAGGATTTATGCCGGGTATAATGATGCTTTCGATAACGCTGAGTGGCGGCAAAATATACCGGAATTTCTTAAATTTGATTTGTCCACGTACTTAATTACTGCAATATAACTTAGAAAATACAAATTAAATCATAATTTCATGTCAAAAATTATATTTTTTAACATTTTTAATACGTAATCAATAGATTAATACTAAAACATTTCTTTATCATATAAAGCATTAGGCTTTCCTTACGAAGAATTAACTATAATAATCACTATTATCACTATTTAGTCTTGTGAAGCATTTTCACTGTGAATTGTTTCGCAAAGGTTATTTTTACAAATCTCAAATAAATACATATACATGACATGTGAATCATGAATTTTATTCGCTTGAAATTACAGATGAGCAATTTTCTTTGATCAAAGAAA
>JALZUU010000100.1 GCA_023300665.1 Saprospiraceae bacterium
TGTGTAGAAACGAAAATTTAGACAAAATTTCCTACTGAAGCCAAAACTAATAACTCACGTTTTTCGTATTTAGAGCTATAAGCAAACAGCTCAGCTTTTGGCTGCTCATAATCCGCACATCCACGCATCCGCACATCAAAAAATCTACTTCTCAAAAAGCTCCAAACCAACCACCTTAACACCCGGTTGTATCTCCTCACTAGCCCAAACGGCTCCAAGCGCTTCAGCTTCTAAAACAGAAAATGCTCCTGACATTCCAAAATTAATTCGCGTAATATGTGGTTTGATTATTTTACTAATATAAACTTCTTTATGAAAAATATGAAGTAAATAAACAGAGTCATTTCCGGTTAGCTGACCGATTCGATCTGAGTATACGTTCTTTAATTCCAATTCAAATTCGCCTTCCGTATGGTCATCATTAGGATATCCTCCTATATCTGAAAACATGTCTTCCGTAATGAATGCAGAGCTAGAAGATTCTATAAATAAAGCGGACATTCCTTCCATTTTTTTGACACTCCAATAGTAATTGCGAATCTCTGGAAATTTTTCTTTGAATGTTTTAGAGGTGATTTTTGCAATTACTTCCTTTCGTTTATTATCTGTCACCAATCCAATCATGGAGGAGGGCTTATACGGTTTTGTTTTTTCGGAAATGTTTATGAAGCTTGCAAGTTCTGCTCTTACTCGAAGTTTTACAGAAGGGTCTAATCCTCGACACAATCTAAAACTACGATCCCATTCTACCAGTGATCGTACCATCGTCGTATCAAACACGGCAGGAAGCTCAAACTGGATAATCTTATCATCAATTGAAGCGGTAATATTTTCTGGAGTTGCTGATAAAACAGATAATCTTTCTTCTAGACTAGTGGCGATGCCACTGATATTTTGATCAGTGCATTCAACTTTCAAAATGATACCCCCTATATTTTTAACCGTTGGTGCTCCACAAGATGGCATTAGGAAGAATACCATAAAACCAGCAAAGCTTAGAACAAAATTTTTACCTGACATCTGCGATTGATTTTCTCTAGTTTTTAAATTTAGAAATAAAATTGTAAAGATACATTTTAATATGATTTTTTTGCAGAATAACCTCCCAACTAGAACTTAAACAAAATTTCCTGCCCAACCTTTTAAAATAAAATCTTGTCTTACTAGAAAAGGAAAATATCTTTTTTAACAAAAAATAAACCTATGAAATTATTAAAATTAGATTTAATTTTAATGGCATTCTTATGCGCTGTATTTAGCATCCAGTCCTGTAGAGATAAATGTGAGGATATTGTTTGTAAAAGTGATAGGGTCTGTAACAATGGAACTTGTGAGTGTCCAGATGGTTTTTCGGGAGAGAATTGTGAGGTTGAAGATCTATGTGTTACACAAGATATTATCTGTGATTATGATGGGGATTGTGATAATGGTCAATGCGTGTGTACGATATTTTCTGAAAATTATTTACTTGTCCTATGGACTTTAGGATCTATCCAAACATTTTTTTATTCGGATGGCACCTATGAGCAATTGTTTGATAATGGAACTTGGGTTATACCAATTCCAAATTCAATAACTATGGTGTCTAGTTCTACTGGGCAATCCAAAATCTATTCAGTTTTAGATTCTTCCATTGACTGTAATACTCATGTTTGGCAATTTGGTGAAATTCAATTCTTATTGAGGAGACAATAAATTGTAGATCGTTGTTGGGGATTAGCGAATATTGATTCTAAATTCGAACTCAAAAAAAAATGCTTCTTGCTCCCTTCAATCAAGATTAAAGAAAGCAAGAAGCATTTACGTATTAGTTAAAAAACCAACCCGCTTATTTAAACTTCACAGGAAGTCTCGCCATGGTATTTTCCCAACCAAAAACGACATCTACCTGCTTATCAGATATTTTGTCAATAACAACAGATAGTGCTTCTACCGTTACTTTTGTTTTTCCAGTAGGTACGGTAATCTTGTGTACGTTGGTTTCTTCATCGTGGTTGGCAGATCCCCAAGAATTAATATTTCTATGGATGATAATCTCCCAATTATTTTGATTAACCATCGCGAACAAACCATAAGTTCCAGGTCTTATTTCTTTATCGCCGATCATCACTGGGCTATAAAAAGTAATTCGAGTGGTTTCGTTGGCACCAAGTCTCCACATCTCACCATAAGGAAGTAATTCGCCGAAGACTTTTCTTTCCTTCATCTGAGGTCGTCCGTAGACTACTCTGATTTTAGGTTGGCTAGCCTTTAGCTCTTCTTCCGTTTTTGTAAAGTTCAAGTATCTTGATTTAGGAGGGTAGAATACCATATCCATCGGACTAGCATCTTTTCCAGCCATACTCGCCGCATTTAAATTGATTGGCAAAGTAGCTCTTACCTTATCCCATTCGAATAGCATATTTACATTTCCTTCATCAACTTTTTGAAATCCGATTGTAAATTGCTCTCTTACTTTAGCCGTGCTGCTGGTCATTGCCTTAAATCTCCCAATTTCTTTGGTCTTATCGATATTGCTCATACCCGCTGTATTGGTGTGGGTAGAAACCACGATATCCCATTTGTCTTGGTTGACTTCAGCATACAATCTATAAGTACCTCTTGGAATTACAGTTCCTTCGAGTTCAACGTTTTGGTAGAAAGTTACTTCGGTACCTTCATTTGCACCCAGTCTCCAATCTTCGCCATACTTTACCAAGTCTCCAAAAATAACTCGGTCTTTTTTGAACGGCTTACTGTAGTATACCCTGATTTTTGGGCTTTTGTCTGGATCATCATCATCGAGATAATTTCCAAAAGCAGCACTTCTTGGATAAGTAGCTCTATCCATTGGACTCTTATCAAGAGATGGCCATTTTAACGTGTCTTGTTGAGCAGAGAGCATGAGTCCCATAAATACGAACAAGATGGAAAGGTAAATTTGCTTTAACATAAATTATATTTTAAACAACTTCTTTATAAAAAAGTCTTTATTAAAAAAATCTGTGCAGAATACACAGGTAAGATAAAGTATTTAAATGCTGAAATTGTTCAAAAATGGAGGTTGAGATTGGCTGAAGTATTGATAATCAATGACTTGCGAATAAGTTATTTATCTATTTTTAAACAAATCCACTTTAAATACAAGCGCAAATATAAAAAATATGAGATAAGAAGCATTAAGAGAAAGTTCCTATTTGGTCGGGAAAGTTCATTTAGGGTAGGTAGTTTAGAAGCTTCGTGTTTAATTGGCTAGTTTTTCACTCAATTATCCA
>JALZUU010000101.1 GCA_023300665.1 Saprospiraceae bacterium
CAAAATAAATCTAAGACAGGGAAAATTAAAGTTGTTTTCCTATTTACTAGAGTGTTCACGCAATCGCAATAGAAGAGGGCCAAAAGCCAAAAGCCAAAAGCCAAAAATCTCTAATTTCCAGTCAGAAACCTACACCCTACACATTATGCAAAAAATGCATCACATCCCCATCTTTCACTAAATACTCTTTCCCTTCCACATGCAATTTCCCCGCTTCCTTCACTGCCTTTTCAGAACCAAATTCCACAAAATGGGCATAATCAATTACTTCCGCTCGAATAAATCCTCTTTCAAAATCAGAGTGAATAACGCCCGCTGCGCCCGGTGCCTTCGTACCATTTTCAACCGTCCAAGCTCGAACCTCTTTGACCCCTGCTGTAAAATAAGTGATCAAATTGAGCAACTTATAACAAGAATGAATTACCTTATTCACCCCAGGCTCGCTAAGTCCCATATCTTCCAAAAACTCAATTCGCTCCTCCTTGGTTTCCAACTCCGCAATATCCGCCTCGATGCCAGCACTAATGAATAAAATTTCTGCTCCTTCGTTTTTAACCGCTTCAGAAAAAGCTTTCGTATGGTCATTTCCTGATTGAACAGAATCTTCATCTACATTGCAAACGTATAAAACTGGCTTTGCTGTCAACAGCATATATTCTTCTAAAAATTCTACTTCATCCTCTTCCAAATCCATTGAACGAACTGGCGCAAGCGATTCAAGATGCGCAATCACACGTTCTACTAAGGCAACCTGCTTAAGGATTTCTTTATCCCCAGTTTTGGCTGCTTTCTTCAATTTCTCCAACCGCTTTTCAACCGTTTCAATATCTTTAAATGCTAATTCCGCATCAATGATTTCTTTGTCACGAACAGGATCAACCGAACCATCAACATGCACCACGTTGGTATCTTCAAAGCATCTCACCACATGCACAATCGCATTTACTTCTCGAATATTGGCCAAAAATTGATTACCCAATCCTTCTCCTTTACTCGCACCTTTGATCAAACCCGCGATGTCCACAATTTCAATCGTAGTGGGCTGCACCTTTTGAGGCGTAACCAATTCTTCCAGTTTATCCAACCGAGTGTCCGGAACAGTGATAATACCCACATTCGGATCTTTCGTCGCGAAAGGATAGTTTGCCGCCAAGGCTTTCGCCGAAGTCAACGCATTAAATAAAGTAGATTTACCTACGTTTGGAAGCCCAACAATGCCGCATTTAAGTGCCATGATTTTAGTGTTTTATTTCAGCCCGCAAATATACTTAAATACAAGGTAATTTGAACGATTTTTAAACCGCTTCGACCATTTAAAGAAGAATCAAGGTGGATTTTTACCCATAGAGAGAAGAAATTCTCTAAGGTTAAGATAATTAAGAAAATAGTTTTTTATTATAAATTGATCTCAAGGCCGGATGAAAGTTTCCCACGCTTCGCTTATAATGGAAATAGAAGAATACTAAATAATAGGGTTTAATTTATTCCAAAATCTCCGGCAAAGCCCCAAAAAACACCAAAGAAGAACTACCCAAAAGAAGAACTACAGGTTAAAGCGCCTCAACAAATCAACGATTCAATAAAGAGTTTATTCTAAAAAGTCTAAAATCAAAAGATCTGGAATGTACTTGACAATATTTTTATATTTAAATTATTCACGCTAAAAGATATACACGATAGAAGGTCTCCCGAAACAAGTCCGGGACAAATCTGCGCCTCTGCGAACTCCCGCAAGGCGGGACAGGTCCTGCGAGAAATACACTTTTTACAGCAACCTCAACGATTAAACGATTAAACAAATCAACAACCCTCACGTACATCCAAATAATCCAACTTAACCGCTCCACCTTTAAACTCCACCGTCGTATTACTCACAGTTTTTATAGAAGGAATCACCAAACCAGTAAGTTTTGTTTCATATCGATTTTCTAAATGAAAACTTCGTATCGCATCTCGCGTTTTTAATTCAGGTAAACTAGCTTGAAATTTAACTTTCATCGCTGCCCATTCTTGAGGCGTATAGAGCGTAGAAGACAACCAACAGTGTGATAATTTAGTATCTAATTGAGTTGTTATTTTATTTTGACCATCCCAAACCCATTCCCAAAAATCTCCTTTCGAAGAATAGTGGAGTAGTGTGAACGGTTCTATATCTGTTAGATCAACCGCCTGCCAAGCAGCTAAAATATCCTCAGCATCCAACAAGTCTAGGACAATCAATCCACGACTTTTGCGATAAGCCGCAGCACGTTTATGCTTGGTGCGAGCCCCATTTAGAAGGACCAAAAAATTATTAAAATCATCATATCCAATCCAAGTTCCACCCTTGACATCTTGAGGAAAACTTAAACTCTTTTTATTTCGAATCCAATCATGAACTAAGACCGGTTTTTCCCGGCCTACATTTTCATCTCGACTAGAGGTAATCAGAATACGATCTTTTAAAGGAACAAAACTAACGAGACACATGCTTTGATTGGTATTTAATAAGTTTATAATGGCGTAGGGAATGGTATGATCAAGTTGATAAAGCAAGAATTATTCATGTTATTTTTTTAATCCAATACAAGATCTTAGATGATCCACCAACTGCCAACAATCCTCAAAGTTATTATACAAAGGAACGGGCGCTACTCGAATAACGTCCGGTTCTCTCCAATCTGCAATAACACCTTTTTTAGTCAATTTGTTGTAAAGTTTTTTATCCGCATTTACTACCTGCACAGAAAGTTGACAACCACGTCTTGCTGGATCAGAAGGGGTAATAATTCTAACGCGATCGGTATTTAATTCATTTAATAAATATTCTAAATAACCCGTCATCCGTAGCGATTTCTCTCGTAGTCGATCCATCCCAGCTTCCTCAAAAATCTCTAACGAAGCATGAATCGCCGCCATACTCAAGATCGGCGGATTACTCAATTGCCAACCCTCCACTCCTGGAATTGGATCAAATCCGTCTCTCATCCCAAACCTCGTCGCTTTGTTATGTCCCCACCATCCTGTAAATCGTGGAATCTTTTTAGCTTTTGCATGTCGCTCATGAACAAAGCATCCACCCAAACTTCCAGGCCCGCTATTCAAATATTTATACGTACACCAAACCGCAAAATCTGCTCCGCTGTCATGTAAATTTAAAGGTAAATTTCCCGCTCCGTGCGCACAATCAAAACCGACCATACATTTTTTCTTTCGACCCATTTTGGTAATGGCCTTCATATCCAAAAACTGTCCCGTATAATAATTGGGATTTCCAAAAAGGATCAATGCAATTTCGTCGCCATGTTCTGCAATCGTTTTTTCAATATCTTCCATCCGAAGCAACGTTTCTCCCTTTCTAGCTTTTAGAGAAATCATCGATTTCTTAGGGTCATACCCATGAAAGGCAATCTGCGACGCAACCGCATATCGATCCGAAGGAAAAGCATCATGCTCGATTAATATTTTATATTTCTTTTTGGTCGGTCGGTAGAAGGAAACCATCATCAGATGTAAGTTCACCGATAAGGTATTCATCACCACCGTTTCAATCGGCTTAGCACCGACGACCCGAGCCATATTTTCTGTCAAAAATTCATGGTAAGGCAACCAAGGATTTTTACTTTGAAAATGACCTTCTACACCATAGGCTTTCCAGTCTTTCAACTCTTGCTCAATAAACGATTTAGTCGTTTTAGGCTGTAACCCTAAAGAATTACCACAAAAGTAAAGATGATTTTTACCATTAGATTGTTTAGGGATATGAAAAGACCGTCTAAATGATTTTAAAGGGTCTTTTCGGTCTTCACTTCGCGCAAAAGACAAGGTATCTTGAAAATTCATAAATTTATTTTAGAACCATTATTTTTTACTAAAAAATAATTAGCCCGACACTAGTTAGTTGTTTTTTAAACAGCTTCAATCATCAGAAAAAAATCGCCCCCCATCCACAAATCCACACATCAAAAAATCTCCCCATCCGCACATCCCCACATCAAAGAATCAATCAATCAACCTTAACCGCTTTTGGTGGCGCCATCTTTACATTACATTTATCACAAGTAAGTAATTCTTTATCCCCATAAAATTTATCAAAAATAACTGGCATATCTGTTTCGATATTTTTAATAGAGAAATTTTCTTGGTAGAGTTCTGTTTGACAATTTTCACAAAACCAAGCCAATCCATCTTCCATTCCTTCGGGACGAACTTGTTCGATGACCAAACCAATGGTGTTAGGACCACGTTGTGGAGAATGCGGAATATTAGGAGGCAATAAATAGATTTCACCTTCTTTGATATGGATATCTTTTTGTACTCCTTCATCAATTACTTTTAAGACAATATCTCCTTCTACTTGATAGAAAAATTCAGGTGTCTTATTTAAGTGATAATCTTTTCGGCTATTCGGTCCACCGACCACCATCGCGATAAAATCACCTCCCGCCCAGATCATTTTATTACCAACGGGTGGTTTCAGCAAATGACGATGATCATCAATCCATTCTTTGAAATTAAATTTTGGAAATAATTTAGACATAATGTAAATTTTTGAAGAAGCTGTTTAAGAATGCTCACAAAAGGTGAGGATAAGTGCTTGGTTGTCAAGACGATGCAAATTTTGAGGTTCATAGCTAAAGCTATGATGCCGATAAATTTGTGAAGTATTGACAATCAATGACTTGTCCGCAACCATTGTGCCTGCCTGCCAGAGGCACGAAGGCAGGCTTCAT
>JALZUU010000102.1 GCA_023300665.1 Saprospiraceae bacterium
ATCTTAATTGCCACCCCGTTGACCTGGTATGTTTTAAAAAATTGGTTAGCAGATTTTGCTTATCAAATTTCCTTTCCGTGGTGGGTAACCTTGGTGAGTGGTTTGGTGGTGTTGGTGATTGCGTTTTTTACGATCAGTGCACAGTCTATGAAAGCAGCTTTGTCCAATCCAGTAGAGGCGATTCGAGATGAGTAGATACAATTCATGAATTGTATCTAAGTACAGTTCATAAATTGTATTTACGGGTCCACCCAAAGAGCCCTTTGTAGATATGGATATTTCTAATAAGATAGGTCGAAAATCTTAGCAAAAAAAACAAGTTCACATAAAATAAATTTCATTCACCAAAAAGCAATAACATGAAATACGCTGAGAAAATTAGACATGCTGAAAAAGCTGCCGAAGATTTACTTAACAAAGTAACCATTGAAAAAGTTAGAGGAGAATTAAAGGAGAAAGGCCTTTATGAAACGGATATAGACAATGTAATTTCTAGTGCAAGAAAGATTATTGGAGAAAAAGTAAAACCCATCATTCGCCAAAAAATGCTAGCCGGCGAACCACTAGCCAATGCACCTGAATTTGTAGATATAGACCCAGCTACTTTGAGGAAAATGGCCGAACAAGAAGTTCAGGCTATCGCTTTAGGAGAACGCGATAAAGTCAAAAAACTACTCAATGAAGGAGCTAGTCATTCTGAAATTTATAATCAAGTCAGACTAGATTTTTACACAAAAGAAAATATTGATCACCAGGTTGCCGTCCACCAAGAAGTCAAACAGCAAAATAGTGGAGGATCAAGAATGTTGAATATCATTGGTGGAATTGCTTTGATGGCCATTGGTATAGGAATCTCTTTGGCTACCATGCAAGGTGGTGGCGGTGGTCGCGTATTTTATGGTTTAGTCGCCGTAGGATTCTTTATGATGATTAAAGGATTTATGACGGTGGAGAATCCGTATTAGGAGGAAACAATCTATAAATTGTACCTATTCGTACCGATGGAATTTTTTCTTTGAGATTTTTGTTCTATAAATACGAGGACAAATTATATGCTATGTAATCTATCTTCGATTTTGAAATCAAAAATCACAACATTGAAGGAAACCATAAATTTTTACGCCGTCTCTGCCGCATATGGGGAGTTTTCTAATTTTGCGCTTTTTTCCATCAAGATAAAAGGTGAAATTTGGCCGACCATCGAGCATTATTTTCAAGCTCAAAAATTTGTAGGAACAGACTACGAAACCAAAATAAGAAAGGTGTCTTCTCCGATGAAAGCCGCTGAACTAGGTCGATCACGAAAAGTCCGAATACGTAAAAATTGGGATAGTGTCAGAGATCAAATTATGTACGAAGCCTTGCAAGCAAAATATACTCAGTATCAAGAATTAAAGAAATTATTATTGGAAACGGGAGATAAGATCTTGGTTGAACATACGCAGAACGATCATTATTGGGGCGATGGTGGAGATGGGAGTGGTAAGAATAAATTAGGGAAGCTGTTGATGAAGTTGCGGGAAGAGTTGAGAGCATAAAAGAAACCGCCTTTCTAATCAATTATATTATTTGGGGTAGAAAGGCGGCTGATTGTTCTTTTTAAATTTAGAATAAAAAAGACTGAAAATCAGTTTAGTTGATACGCCCAATTTATAACAAACCTCAAAAACAAAAGCATGAAAATTCCCTTTATCCTTCTGACAATTATTTGTCTCGCCTGCCAGTCCGATCCCTCAAAAATAGAAACCAAACCACAGATTCTCGAAACTAAAATATCTACAGAACCCAAAAGCACTATTGAAAGCTTGATCCAACCCAATGGAGCTACCATACAAGAACGATTTCATCCACCCAAGAATTACCAGCGTGCAGAAGTCGCAGAAAATTCTTTTTCTAAATATCTCAGAACCTTAAAATTAAAACCTGTTGGTTCTAAAGTTCGCTACCATAACGGCGCTACCAAATCTAATAACGATGTTTATGAAGCGGTAGTTGATCTCGAAATTGGAACCAAAGACCTACATCAATGCGCCGACGCCGTCATGCGACTCAAAGCTGAATATCTTTGGCAAGAAAAAAAGTATAATCAAATTCATTTTAATTTTACCAACGGATTTCGAGTCGACTATAACGAATGGATGCAAGGAAAACGCATCAAGGTCAGTGGAAATAAAACCAACTGGGTTTCTAAAATATCTCCCTCTAATACCTACAAAGATTTTTGGAATTATTTAGAAATTATCTTTATGTACGCTGGAACTGCCTCGCTCGAAAAAGAACTAATTTCAGCTGAGATTAAAGATGCCCAAATTGGAGATGTTCTTATCCAAGGCGGCCATCCTGGACATGCCGTAATCATTGTAGATAAAGCCAGAAATTCAAAAACAGGAAAAAATATTTACTTACTAGCACAAAGTTATATGCCTGCACAGGAGATTCAAATTCTAAAGAATCCTATCAATGATCAAATTAGTCCTTGGTATGAATTAGCGGAAGGAGATATCATGACGCCTGAATGGTCCTTTGAAAGTGTCGATTTAAGACGGTTTGAGTAGATGGAATGTATGAATTGTATCTACTCAAAATATATATATCCTAATCTAGAAATTTTTTTAAATAGCTCTCTTAAAACCAAAGTAGGTGTTTAAACGTCTCTTTTATTAAACAACGTTAAAATGAAAAAAATAGGTTGTATTATTTTTGCTGTTTTACTAATTTTGGCCATTGGAGCCTTTGCATTGTTCTATTTTAAATTCCTGAAATTACCAAAAATGAATATTCCTCCAGAAGCGCCAATTGCTAAAAAAATAGAAATATTGGATCAATGGTTTGAATCGCTTTTAAAAGAAGAAAAATTTAATGGCGTGGTTTTAATTGCTAAAAATGGAGAAAAATTATTGTCCAAAGGATATGGTTTTGCCGACTATCAACGAACTAAACAGTTAAGCGAAAATTCCGCTCTTCGGTTAGCTTCTGTTTCAAAACAGTTCACCGCCGCTGGAGTGATGTTGCTCCACGAAAATAACCTGATTGAATACGATGACCTTGTTACAAAATATGTTTCAGATTTTCCTTACCAAGGTGTGACTATTAGACATTTGCTCAACCAAACTTCAGGACTTCCCGATATTTATGTCGAACTTGAAAATATCGGAAAAGAAGGTATTTCTTTCCTGACCAATGAAATTGTTTTGGACTTATTGATCAAAGAAAAAATAGCACCAACCGGTGCACCTAATGAAGCCTATCAATATTGTAATACCAATTATATTTTGCTTGCTCATCTGATAGAAATCATTACGGAAAAATCATTCGAATCTTATATGAAAACCGAAATGTTTGAGCCACTTGGAATGGAAAATACCAGAGTTTGGAATCGTAATTCTACTGAAACAATATTCAAGAACAAAGCAGATGATTTTGATCTTTTTAGTGAAAAACCAACGCTCTTAGAACCCACCTTTTATGATGGCGTAGCAGGAGATGGTGCGGTCTTTAGTTCAATTACGGATTTGCTAAAATGGGATCAGTTTTGGTACGAAAATCCCTTGATCAGTCCAGCGAATTTACAAGAAGCTTTTAAGAAGCCAACGTTGAATAATGGAGAAAAATCAGATTATGGTTTTGGTTGGTTAACCACTGAAAATGGGATGTGGCACAATGGTACTTGGATGGGTGCCAATACTATCATTATTCGGAATGTAAAAAAGAAATCTTGTACCGTTATTTTAGATAATTCTAGTAACTTGCTTTTTGATAAAATATTGGATGAATTGGGGACGGTTGAGTTTAATTGAAAAGGTAGAAATTTAAGAAAAATAAAACAAATACCATGATAGAAAATAAAAAGAAACGAAATAAAGCAATGATCTTTCTTGCCGAAGTCATCGTCGGGGTCGCGTTGTATATGTTGATCGTCAAATTTATCTGGCCAATGATTAGTGGAGGATAGGAGGGCTTAATTTTAAATTTTGAATGATTTAATTTTGAATGAAATGTTCTAAGGTTAAACTGAGTTTTATTTATCTAGTGTTTTTTTGAGGAAGATTCTCAGTAATTCTATAAGTGATTCGCATTATTAATTCTTCCTTAAAAAATTATTAATTATCTCAAATGAATCATCCAAAAGTTGGCGTCGGGATCATTATCCTCAACAAAAATATTAAATACAATTTCAATCCTTTCGGAGGACTCTCCTTGGAAGAGTTAGCGCAAGTCATCAATCCCAATAAACATCTAAAAGAATTAGAAATTCATCTCCAA
>JALZUU010000103.1 GCA_023300665.1 Saprospiraceae bacterium
CTTAGTTATGCGTTCCCTTCGGTCTCTTATGCCTGCGCTAACTCGAGAGGAAAATTAATGCCGTCTCTCACATTGTGAGTTAGAGTTCGAGACTCTATTCATTTTCTTTATTCTCGCATTAGCTTAGTTATGCGTTCCCTTCGGTCTGTTATGCCTGCGCTAACTCGAGAGGAAAATTAATGCCTTCTCTCACTTTATGAGTTAGAGTTCGAGACTCTATTCATTTTCTTTATTCTCATATTTAGTTCTAAACCTGACTAGATCATGGTTTTCTCATTTATGGCTAACATTTAATATTCGGTCATTCCTGAAATTGAACTATCTTTGCGGTAAAAACACATTTGAAAAATTTACTAATCAACTTTTTTAAGTTTTTACTGTTCCTCGGATTCGGTCTGGCGATTCTATATTTTGTTTTTCAAAAACAACAAACTGCTTATCTTGCAGAATGCGCACTCAACGGTACGCCTATTACTGACTGCAGTTTGATCAAAAAAATCATTGCTGATTTTAGGTCTGCGAACTATGCGTGGATTGCCGTGGTTTACCTTTGCTACATCATTAGTAATATAAGTCGATCCCTCCGTTGGAAAATGCTCATCAAACCACTGGGTCGAGACGCCCGTTTCACAAATCTCTTTGGTGCTATCATGATTGGTTACTTCGGAAATCTTGGTCTTCCACGTTTGGGAGAAGTGATGCGCTCTGTTGCCATTTCCAAATATGAAGTCGTCCCCGTAGAACGAGTCATTGGTACCGTCATTGTGGAACGGCTGATGGATGTTTTATTTCTTTTACTCTGTATTGGTCTCTGTCTCTTAATCGAATTTGATACCATCATTACCTATTTACAAAAATGGCAAGAAGGAAAAGATGGTGGCAATAGTTTACTACTCTATGTAGTGATAGGTGGTTTACTGGTATCTGCAATAGGCTGGATCTTTAGACAAAAAATAATGGCTACTCCTCTTTTCAAAAAAGTATTTAACGTCGTCAAAGGATTTGGAGAAGGAATGCTTTCTATCCGTAAACTAGAAAATCCAATTAGTTTTTGGCTACACAGTATTAACATCTGGTTTATGTATTTCCTGATGACTTATTTCTGCTTTTTTGCGTTCGGACCGACTGCCGACTTAGCACCCAAAGTTGCCTTGATGTCATTCGTTGTAGGTGCATTAGCAATTGTAATTCCCTCTCCTGGCGGCATGGGTACTTATCATTATTTCACGATCAATTTACTAGCGCTATATGGAGTCAGTGAGGCGGATAGTTTTTCTTTTGCTAATATTCTTTTCTTTTCTGTACAATTAGGAATAAATGTAGTTCTTGGACTCATCGCTCTAGTCGCATTGCCCGCAATGAATAAAAATTACAAGCCAGAACCACTTTCTGAAGAAGCCAAAATAGCTTAGATATGTTGAAAGATATTTTTTCAAAACAACATAATTTCGAAACGATTACCACCACGGTTAGAACCTGGAAATCGACAGGAGAAAAAATCGTTTTCACCAACGGTTGTTTTGATCTAATTCATTACGGACACTTACATTATTTGGCACAGGCAGCAGCACTTGGTGATCGACTAATCGTTGGATTAAATAGTGACGAATCAGTCAAACGATTAAAAGGAGAACAACGTCCAATCAAGGATGAAATCAATCGTAGCTTTTTATTGGCTTCTCTCGCTTGTGTTGATGGAGTAGTTCTTTTTTCAGAAGATACTCCACTAAACTTAATAAATCTTATTCGCCCCAATATTTTAGTAAAAGGCGGCGATTGGCAACCTCATCAAATCGTCGGTTCAGACATCGTACTTAAAGATGGTGGAACGGTCAAGAGTCTCACTTTCGTAGAAGGACATTCTACCACTTCACTAGTTGAAAAAATTCAAAAGCTTAAAGATTAACCTTACTAAGATGGGACTGTACCACTAAGTGCGTCATTTTGCAGCCCGCGTCCCGGCAGTACCGCCGGGAAAGGCCAATGCGCTGACACACTTTAACCGAACAATCTCACTAAGGTTGATAACATATTATTCTTGAATCACATGGAATAATTCTTGAATCATCATAAGTAGATTAAACTATTATGATGTATGACCGTAATTACTTCACAATTACTGGATGGTCATTTAATCTCCCCACGACCAAAAAGGTTAATTCCAGCATCTGCCTGGAAACGAATGCTCAATATAATCTTAGATTATATTGGCACCATTCTTTTCTTTTCCACTATTATATTTCTGATTGCTTACTTGACAGAAAGCCCTATTAAAGAGAATTTTATTCGGAATCAAAAAGCTTATCCTATCGCATTCCAGATGTTGGGAGTCTTTGCAATGTATGTTTATTATGTCGTATCAGAATATTATTTGAGTGGAAAAACTTTTGGTAAATATATGACGCGCACAATCGTCGTGACTCCAAGTGGAAAACCTCCTAATTTAAATCAAGTATTGATGCGATCTACGCTTCGGTTTATTCCGCTGGAAGGATTTTATTTATTATTAAAACCACAGAGTCTACATGATGAATGGTCTGGGACTTTGGTGATTGAGGAGGGGTGAGTAAAA
>JALZUU010000104.1 GCA_023300665.1 Saprospiraceae bacterium
AGTCTTCTCTATCAGTGTCAATGAACTTTTTAATCTCAAAAAAAATTAGCTCACAAAATGATTAATGTAAGCTGAAGAAAGTTGAGATAATGTCTTTAAAACAGATCCTTTTGACCTGTTTTCCACCTCTATTTTTGAAGCGGAGTGCAAATATACTACATAACTCCGGATAATGCAAGGTAAAATGTGACTTTAATGAGGTTTTTTTTTGTTCTATTTTAAAAAAAAGTCGCTCTTTTCAATGAAATTGAATAAGTGCCTGAATTACAATTAGTTATGGTGTAAAAAATTACTTAATGGGTTATTTTTTTAATATTCCCTTACCTTATATTTCATCAATAAGATTATAAACTTATAATTTATTTGGTAAGGCTAATATCGAACTTTATTTTCTCCTTCAAAATGCGTGTAAAGCGAGATATTTAGCATTAATAGTAACAACCCATAAATGCTATCTTCAAAAGGAACGCTCGTAATTCTTAAATTTAAAAATTCTTCTGGGTGATAAATCACAACAGGTTGCTGGCTATACCCTCCTGTTAAGATACCATCTACTATCAGAAAAGGTATCCAAGTTATTAAATAAGATAAATAGAATCTGGTGCGGTAGGTATTTTGAAAATATAAATAATGAACAACCATAAATCCTCCAGTAAGAAGAAAAGTAGTACTTGTATATATCTTATTCCAATAAAGGAGACCCATTAGAATTAGTAGTCCACCAAAACCAAGACTGATTAGCTTATCAGCTGGCTTCAAAATATCGCGAGGAAAATAATATGCTAGGCATTGATAAATAAAAATACTGCTAAAAGGAATCGTTATAAAAAATAGTATTTCTTCAATTGGCAATCCTAGAATTGTAAATTCTTGATGGTACGCTCTATTAAAACCCCATACTTTCCACTCCGTAAAAATCATATCCCAAAGAATAAAAGGAATTCCTACCAAAACTATAGCAGAGAATAGTTTTTTCCAACTAGTGTAATAATGCACTCGTTTATCAAAGCTTAAGAGAAAAACAGGAAGAAAAGAAAAGATATGTAAGCAGAGATACAACCATCGGGTTTCAAAAATATCGACCTTCGTAACAATAGGCACCTCAAGAATTAGTGGTGTTTCCGAGATCGTATCTATGCCCCAGATTATAACGACAAGGAGAATTGGCAATAGAATAAAAAGTCGCTTGATAATTAAGTTATTCAAAGTAAGTTGAGCTGATTCTTTAAGGCAGAACTGAATAGTAGATACATTTTTTTTCCATCGTTTACCCTAATTCGCTCTTCTTTCACCATCTTAGCGGTCGACTTTTTAATTTTCTGAAAAAGATTAGTATAATATACGTAGGCCAAATAAACACCAAGTCGAGCACTCTCGGGCAATCTTAGAATACCCTCATAACCGTGATCAAAGTCTGCCTTTATATCTGCTTCAATTGTTTCTTTATCCTGATTGGTAAAGTTAAGAAAGTTAATCCCTGGAAAATATACTCGACCTCGCTCATCAAAATCACTTTTCATATCTCGCAGAAAATTTATTTTTTGAAAAGCGCTGCCTAGACTTCTTGCAGAATCTTTAAGCTCATCATATTTTTTTTCATCATTTTTAAAAAATACTCGAAGACACATTAAACCAACTACTTCAGCTGACCCGTATATATACTGTTTGTATAAACTATCTTCATAACGATCAAAATGCAAATCCATTTCCATACTATCCAAAAAAGCATCGATCAACTCCCGTTCTATATTATATTCGTTTACAACTTCTTGGAAAGATTGTAATACAGGATTCAAACTAATTTTTTGATCGATGGCCTCATATGTATCTGCTCGAAATTTTTGTAATAATTCCGATTTATTAAAATCATGAAAAGTATCTACGATTTCATCGGCAAAACGTACAAACCCATAAATTGCATAGATCGGAGTTTGTTGTTGCTTGGAGAACAATCGAATACCCATCGAAAAGGAAGTACTATACCGATTAGTAATCAACTGACTACACTCGTGACATGTTTTTTGATACAAAGAACTCATAGCAAAGGGGTTTATTGGTATTGCTTATCTATTTCAGCCGCTACTACCTGTCCTGAAATTAAAGATGGAGGAACTCCGGGTCCAGGAGTAGTCAGTTGACCTGCGTAATATAGGTTTTTTACTTTTTTATTTTTAAGCTTTGGTTTTAAAAATGCCGTTTGAAATAAGGTATTTGCTAATCCATAGGCATTTCCTTTATAAGCATGGTAATCTTTTTTGAAATCATTATGTGCAAAAGATTTTTTGTAAATTACATGTTCACGAATACTTTGCCCCGTCAAATCTTCCAAACGATCCATAATAATATTGTAGTATTTCTCTCTAGTTGCTTCATCATCTTTTAGGTCTGGTGCCAACGGAATCAGTAAAAATAGATTTTCATGCCCTGCTGGTGCAACACTCTTATCCGTCTTAGAAGGACAGCACACATAAAATAAAGGCTTGGAAGGCCATTGTGGATCTTCATAAATTTCGATAGCATGTTGTTCAAAACTTTCGTCAAAGAAAAGATTATGATGTTTTATACCTTCTATTTTTTTATTGACACCTAGATAGAATAATAGCGAAGAGGGAGCCATCGTTCGTTTGTCCCAGTATTTTTCATTATAATTTTGCTTTTCGGGTTTTAGTAACATCTGGTCTACATGGTGATAATCTGCAGCCCCGACAACTATGTCGGCAAGATATTCTTTGTCTTCCGTCATAACACTGGTCGCATGACCATTGGGAACATTGATCTGCTTAACTTCTTGATTGAGTAAAATTTTCACTCCTTTTTCTTTTGCCAATGAAACCATCGCTTCAATAATTTTAAACATACCGCCCATTGGATACCAAGTACCTAAAGATAAATCAGCATAGTTCATCAAGCTGTAAAGTGCTGGTGTATTTTGCGGCGTAGCGCCTAAAAATAAAACAGGAAATTCTAGGAGTTTAATCAGCTTTTCGTTTTTGAAAAGTTTACGAACGTGGGTAGACATTGGTTGAAAAAGCTGTAATCGAAACAAGCTTTTCAAAACCCGTGCATCAGCAAATTCAAAAATAGAGTGTCCTGGTTTAAAAACAAACTCATTCATCCCTACTTGATATTTATACTGAGCTTCTTTTAAAAACTTACGTAGGTTATCGCTGCTACCTGGTTCGTAGGTTTCAAACAATTTGTAAAGGTCTTCTATCTTCGCTGGAACTTTCATAATATCTCCTTTTCCAAAATAAATAGAATAAGAAGGATCTAATCTTTTGAGGTCGTAATAATCTGCTGTTTTTTTACCAAATAATTCAAAATATTCATCAAATACTTCTGGCATCCAATACCATGATGGTCCCATATCAAAAGTAAATCCGTCGACCTTAAATTGACGAGCTCGTCCTCCTGGAACACTATTTTTTTCTAGAATTGTAACCTCATAACCACGATCAGCCAAACAAGTGGCCGTAGCTAAACCAGCAAATCCAGAACCTATTACAATTATTTTTTTACTCAAAAGAAATGGAGATTTAATATTTAATAAAATGGAAAACAGCAATTCAAGGTATTAGTTCAAATCTCTAATTAAAAAGAATAAAAAAACCCTGAGCAATTTCTCACTCAGGGTTTTAATATTTTAAAGAAAGTTAAAAGCGATTAAGCTTTTTTACCTCCTTGCAGTTCATCCTGCAATACTTTCAATTCATCCCACTTACCTGCAGCAGCTAGTGCGCTTTGCTGTGGCCAAGTAGTTGGGTTGTGCATTTTGTATCGACTTCCAGCAGCCTCAAGAATTTCCTTAAGTCTTTCCACCTTAGCATCCGCTAATTGAGTAAAAGTCTTAATTCCACCATTTTGTAATAGCTCAGAAATTTTTGGTCCGATACCTTCAATCTTCTTTAGATCGTCTGCAACAACTTCTGCTGTTACTTCTTCTTCAACAATCTCTTCGATTTCGATATCTAATTCCTCCTCTACAACTGGAGCTGGAGCAGCTTCTTCAGCTTTTACTGGAGTAGGTTCTACGACTGGCTCAGCTTTAGGTGCTTCCTTCTTAGGTACTTCCTTCTTAGGTGCTTCTTTTGCTGGTTGATTATCACTCGCGATTTGGCCTCTCAATTGAGAAAAGACATCCATCTCACCAAGCGTGGTACGCTCCATTTTAGACTGCGTAGATTTTACCTGCTTACGAGTCTGCGTTCTTTGCTCTTCTTTATCTTTCTTCACTGCTTCACCCGCATCACGACGGATATCATCCAAATAACGTAAGTGAGAAACTAAGATACGCTTATCATCACGGTTGAATTCGATTACTTTTACCGTTAGAATTTCTTCTACATTAGCCATACTACCATCCTCTTTTCGGATATGCTTGATAGGAGCAAATGCTTCTAAACCATAAGGTAACTGAACGATAGCACCACGATCATCTTTACGCAAAATAGTTGCTTCTTGGTAAGATCCTACAGGGAATACTTGTTCGAATGTATCCCATGGGTTTTCTTCGATCTGCTTGTGACCAAGAGAAAGCTTACGAGAATCTTTGTCTATTTCTAGAATAACGATTTCGATATCTTCTCCTTTCTTGGTAAATTCAGAAGGATGAGAAAAACGCTTCGTCCAAGAAAGATCAGAAATGTGTACCATTCCACCAATACCTTCTTTTAACTCAACGAAAACACCGTATGGTGTTAAATTTTTCACCTCACCTGTGTGACGGCTACCAACAGGGAATTGCTCTTCGATCGTATTCCATGGATCATTAGATAGCTGCTTAATACTAAGCGACATCTTGCGATCTTCACGGTCAATCGTTACTACTTTCGCTTCATGCTCTTCTCCTAAATTGAAATATTCACGCGCGTTGATTGGTTGGTTGCTCCAAGTAACTTCTGATACGTGAATCAAACCTTCCACACCTGGCTGAATTTCGAGGAATGCACCGTAATCTTCGATGTTTACGATCTTTCCTTTCACAGTAGACCCTTCTGAGATCTCCTGTTCTAGTACTTCCCATGGGTGTGGTTGTAGTTGCTTCAAACCAAGAGAAATTCTCTTCTTGTTCTCGTCGAAGTCTAGTACTACTACGTTGATCTTCTGGTTGAGTGCTAAGATTTCTTTTGGATGAGAGATACGTCCCCAAGAGATATCGGTGATATATAGTAGACCATCTACTCCACCTAAATCTAGGAATGCACCAAAATCGGTTAGGTTCTTTACGAGACCTTCCAATACTTGACCTTTTTCAAGGCTAGCAATGATCGCTTCACGTTGCTCAGCAAGATCACTTTCGATAAGTGCTTTGTGAGAAACTACAGCATTCTTAATTTGCTCATTGATTTTCACTACTTTGAATTCCATAGTTTTACCTACGTATGCATCGTAATCAATGATTGGCTTGATATCAATTTGCGAACCAGGTAAGAATGTTTCCAAACCGGAAGCATCCACGATAAGTCCACCTTTAGTTTTACTAACAACAGTACCTTTAATGACCGTACCATTTTCGAATGAGTCAACGATAGACTCCCATGCTTTCAGCAATTTAGCTTTACGACGGGAAAGGACTAGTTGACCACGGTAATCTTCTTGCTGTTCTACGTAAACATCAACAAAATCACCAGCCTTAAGGTCTGGTAAATCACGGAATTCTGACAAAGAAATTAATCCGTCAGATTTACAGTTAATGTCTAAAACGACATCACCATTGTGAATAGTTGAAACTTTCGCTCTTACGATTTCATTTTCCAAAACGGAAGTAAGCGTCTGTTCGTATTCCGCTAAATAGTTTTGAGTTTCTTCGTCTGTGTAAGGAAGGGCGTGTAGATTTCCTTTGTCCCAAGGAAAATCATCGTGAGGTGTGCCACTCATATCGTCTGCGTCAACGAGTTCTTCGAGGTTGATTTTATCAACTTCTTCCTTAGCACTTTCAGTAGATCCACCGGTTGGCATTTCTACCGATACAGGAGTTTCTTCAACTTCCTGATTTTCTGGTTTCTTTTCGTCTTCTAACATAAAGAATCCTGGGTTTGTAGTCTTGAGTAAATCAAGACGGGTTAAACAATAATTTTTTAGAAGTGCAAAGGTACGATATTTTAGTAAAACAGTGCAAATTGGACAATCCCTAGAGGTAACCTGTAAAAAAGCTTAAGTTTTTGTACTTTTAATCTTCCATTACTTACTTAATGGAAGATTAAAATACCATCGTTAATAGTATTTTCAATGGTGCTAACTAATTGATTATCAAAACCTAACTGTTTTAAAAGGATGAACAATAACGAGAACAAACCGTGGCTGGCCAACTATCCTTCGGGAATTCCTGCCAATATCAACCCGGATAAGTATAGCTCTTTGGTAGAAATGATTGATGAAACCTTAAAGAAGTATGGTGATAAACCAGCCTTTGTTTGTATGGGACAGGAGCTTTCTTTTTCGGAACTAGACGCCCATGCCAATGAATTTGGCGCATATATGATCTCTAGAGGTCTAGAGCCAGGCGACAAAATTGCGCTAATGATGCCCAATTTATTGCAATATCCTATTGCACTTTTTGGTGCTTTAAGAGCAGGGCTTATCATTGTCAATACCAATCCGCTTTATACTCCTAGAGAAATGAAGCACCAATTTGTCGATTCAGAAGTAAAAGCAATTGTCGTTGCAGAAAACTTCTGTAAGAATCTTCAACAAATTATTGACCATACAAATATCAAAACCATCATCACGACCTCTATCGGGGAAATGCTTGGTACGATCAAGGGAAGTGTCGTTGATTTTATGGTTAAAAAAGTAAAACGGATGGTTCCGGCTTACGAATTACCTAATGCGGTCAGTTTTAAGGAAGCACTTACTCAAGGAAAGAAGTTTAAAATACCTTATCGAAAAAGCAATCCAGGAGATGTTATTGCGCTACAATATACTGGAGGAACTACGGGCGTCTCAAAAGGTGCCATGCTCACCAATCGAAATCTAGTTGCCAATATGGAACAGATAAAAAGCATGATTTCTCCTTATATCAAAGAAGGTGAAGAAGTAGCTTTGTCTCCCTTACCACTCTATCATATTTTTGCATTTTCCGTTAATTGTATGGCTTTGCTGAATATGGGGTGCACGAATATTTTAATTGTAAATCCTCGTGATTTCTCTACCATTGTGAAGGCCTGGAAAGGTTACCCAGTTAGCCTCATGACAGGTGTAAATACGCTGTACAATGGTTTAGCAAATGATAAAGCTTTTCGGGAGCTCGACTTCAGTAATATGGTCGCTTCTATTGCAGGAGGAACCGCTCTTAAAACTGCTGTTGCAGAACAATGGGAGGAACTGACAGGTAAACCACTAGTAGAGGGTTATGGTCTAACAGAATCTTCTCCGGTAGCCACGTTAAATCCAATTGATGGATCAGGTCGTCGCGGAACAATTGGATTACCCATCCCTTCGACTATTCTTCGAGTTGTAGATGAAGAAGGAAACGTACTCCCAGCAGATGAAGTTGGAGAAATCCAAATCAAAGGTCCACAGGTAATGAAAGGATATTTTAAACGCCCAGAAGAGACTGCTAAAACATTAACTGAAGATGGCTGGTTAAATACAGGTGATATTGCTAAGATGAGTGCTGATGGTTATTTTCAGATTGTAGATCGTAAAAAAGATATGATCTTGGTATCTGGCTTTAATGTTTATCCTAATGAAATAGAAGATGTACTTGCCTCTCACCCTAAAATCATGGAAGTAGCAGCTGTTGGTGTTCCGGATGAAAAATCAGGAGAAGTGGTTAAAGTTTTTATTGTAAAAAAAGACAAGTCTTTAAAAGAAAAAGAAGTAATAGACTTTTGTCGAGAGAACTTAACGGGTTATAAAGTTCCAAAGCAGTTAGCTTTTATGGATGAGTTACCAAAAAGTACGGTTGGAAAGATATTGAGGAGAGAGTTACGCGAATTATAATCAACTTCATTTTTAAAAAATAGTAAAAGGCTTTCCCGATAACTCGAGAAAGCCTTTTTTCATATTATCTCATAAATCAACGAAGATTTACTTATTCAACGAATCTCTAATCTCTGTTAATAGACTTTGATCTGGCGTTGGACCAGGAGCTGGAGCAGCACCCATCGCTTTGATTTTAGCTTTTCCAAGCATGAAAAGTACAAAACCAACTGTGATTAAACTGAAGATGGTATTCAACCATTTCCCCCATCTAATAGCGTTTTCTGCAACATAACCTTCTGTGCCCTCTGCACCCTGAGCTGGAGAAAGTACGTGTCTTAATTCAGAAAAATCCATTCCCCCAGCTAAATGACCTACAACAGGCATGATAATGTCTTGTACAAATCCGTTTACAACAAGACCTACAGCTCCTGCTAAGATGACAGCGATTGCGAAGTCTATGACGTTCCCCGTCATAATAAAATCCTTAAATTCTTTTAACATAATTGATGTTTTTAGTTAATAAAAAAAAATAGTTATTCGTTTATTTCGACGAATATAGCGAATATTGTCACAAATCAACAAAAAAAAAGCGTCTCGACAATCGAAACGCTTCTTTTTTTTTTAATAAAATATTAAAAAAATCTTCTTTACGTTAAGCAATTCCCGCGTCTTTACGGATTTTGTTTAGTGCAGAACCGGCCTTTACCCAGTCAATTTGTGCCTGATTATAGGTGTGGTTTACCTTAATTTTATGCTTTGTACCATCTGCGTGATTCAAGGTAATTGTTAATTGTTCACCTGGCTTAAATTTACTTAAAGAAGTAAGGTCAACAAAGTCATCTTGACGTATTTTGTCAAAATCTTTAGGATTCGCAAAAGTTAAGGCAAACATTCCTTGTTTTTTCAGGTTTGTTTCGTGAATACGAGCAAATGATTTAACAATTACGGCATTTACCCCTAAGAAACGAGGTTCCATTGCGGCATGCTCACGAGAAGATCCTTCTCCGTAATTTTCTTCCCCAAATACAACGGTACCAATACCTTTCTTTTGGTAGAATAATGCTGAATCAGGTACTTTCATGTATTTCTTCTTGCTAAGGTTTAATACCTTATTAGTTTCTTCATTGAAGGCGTTATTTGCTCCAATGAGACAGTTTTGAGAAATATTCTGTAAGTGGCCACGGAATTTCAACCAAGGTCCAGCCATTGAAATATGATCTGTTGTACATTTCCCTTTTGCCTTAATCAGAATACGCATTCCTTTAAGGTCTGCCTGCTTGATAGGCTTGAAAGGCGTCAGTAATTGCAATCGGTCAGATTGTTTGCTTACTACAACGTTAATACCTTCACCACTTTCTGCTGGTGGTTGATAGCCTGCATCTTTTACATCAAATCCTTTTGGAGGTAACTCTACTCCTTTTGGAGGAGATAGTTTTACCTTTTTACCATCTGCATTAACTAATTTATCTTTTAATGGATTAAAAGTTAAGTCTCCAGCAATTGCCATTGCTGTTACAATTTCAGGAGATGCTACGAAGGCATGCGTTTGTGGATTTCCGTCATTACGCTTACGGAAGTTACGATTGAAAGAGGTAATAATAGAATTTGCTCGACTTGGATCGTCGGTATGACGTGCCCATTGCCCGATACAAGGTCCACAAGCATTGGCTAGCACTACTCCTCCCATATCTTCAAAAGCATTAAGAATACCGTCTCTTTCTACTGTGTACCGAATTTGCTCAGAACCAGGAGTAATGGTAAATTCAGATTTTGCTTTTAATTTTTTCTTGACTGCTTGCTTAGCAATAGAAGCTGCTCGATCTAAATCTTCATAAGAAGAATTTGTACAACTTCCAATCAACCCTACTTCTAGTTTTTGTGGATATCCTTCTCGTTTTACCGCTGCGGCAAATTCAGAAATAGGATAAGCTAGATCCGGTGTATAAGGACCATTGATATGTGGCTCTAATTTAGAAAGGTTGATGTGAATAACTTGATCAAAGTACTTTTCAGGGTCTTTGTAGCATTCTTTATCTGCTGTTAGTTCTGCTTTTACTTTTTTAGCAAATTTTGCAACATCTGCTCGTCCCGTAGCTTTTAGGTAGCGATCCATTGAGGTATCGTATCCGAACAAAGAAGTCGTTGCTCCAATCTCAGCACCCATGTTACAGATCGTTCCTTTACCAGTACAAGATAAGCTCTTAGCACCAGGTCCAAAATATTCTACAATAGCTCCGGTTCCACCTTTTACAGTAAGGATACCTGCCACCTTAAGGATAACATCTTTGGAAGAAGCCCATCCGTCTAATTTACCAGTAAGCTTAACACCAATGACTTTTGGCATTTTTAGTTCCCATGGCATGTCTGCCATTACATCTACTGCATCTGCGCCACCTACTCCAATGGCTACCATTCCCAAGCCACCTGCGTTAGGGGTATGTGAATCTGTCCCAATCATCATTCCTCCAGGAAATGAATAATTTTCAAGTACAATCTGATGAATGATACCAGCTCCTGGCTTCCAAAACCCTACGCCGTATTTATTAGAAACAGACGAAAGAAAATCGTAAACCTCAGAATTAATTTTGTTGGCTGTTTTTAAATCTTTTCTTGCACCTACTTTTGCTTGGATTAAGTGATCACAATGTACAGTAGAAGGTACTGCTACTTTCTCTTTACCAGCCATCATAAATTGTAGCAATGCCATCTGAGCCGTAGCATCCTGCATAGCTACTCGGTCAGGAGCAAAGAAAACGTAGTCTTTACCGCGCTTATATTTCTTTAGAGAAGATTCTGTATGTAAATGTGCATAAAGAATTTTTTCGGTAAGCGTAAGAGGACGTTTTAAACACTTGCGAATTTTTTCAATCTTCGCTGGCAAGGCCTCATAATAAGCCTTAATCATTTCAATATCAAAAGCCATAGTTGGAAAGGTTGGTGAATAATTATATTATTAAAATAACTTAGTAAGTTAAATGCCTAATTAGGATAACAAACAAGTAATAGAAAAATTTCTTTATCAAAAAATATAATACATAAAGATGTTATAATTACAGGTTAAAATTTCTTTTGTTGCACAGAATTTGATTTTTTTGTCTAGAAACGGACCTTACTTTTTGTCTAATCGTTCAATTAGTCTGCCGGTCACTCGCAAAATTTCCTGTTCGCTAACAATTCCCACCAATTCATTACCTTTTACGACTGGCAAACATCCTACTTTTTCCTCTCTCATCTTTTTCAATGCTTCTACTATTGTGGCACGAGGACTGATGGTAAAAGGCTTCGTAATCATAATATCTTTGACTAGTTTATTTTTGGTTTTTATTTTTTTAGCTTGAATATAATGCCGCAAAATATGGCGGAGCGTAATCAATCCTATAAGATTACCTTTGGTGTCCTCTACTGGCGCAAATCTAATTTTTCGCCAGTCCATCATTTCACCGACTAGTTCAATGATGTCATCCTGTTGAACGGTAAATAAATCGGTTACCATAAATTCTTCTACTTTAATATCTTGAGGATGATAAGCAGCAAGATCTTTTTTTAGATCGGGAAGTTTCCATTTATGCACAGGTATATTTTCTTTTTGATTTTTAATAGTAGAAGCAGTTAGGCAAGTAAGTGCCTCGTCTCTATTGGTTTCTTCTAGTAACTTGGTGTAAGCTCGAAGTTGCCAGCGCGCACCATTCATTTGTTTGGAAGTACGCTCTTTAATTACCCCTAGATATTTATCAATATCTCTAGAATTTACTTTGTGATTTTTTAGACCTTGTCGAGCAATGGGTAATAGTTTTTTTAAAATTAGATCTTCTCCATTGATTTTTGTTTCCTTAAACCAATTGAATTTAGAATCCATTCCATAGCGAGAAGCCTTCGAAAAATTATCTCGGATATCTGCATAGCCAATATGCTTTGTAATATCGTCGTGTAACTCTTCCATTCCTACCATTAATCCAAGCCAAAATGCAGCGTTAGCCATTTCATCTATACCCGTGGGTCCAGCTGGAAAGACGCGATTTTCAATTCTAAGATGTGGTTGCCCATTGGGACTGATTCCATAACAAGGTCGATTCCAACGATAGACGGTAGAATTATGTACTTGTAATGCTCTAAGTTTTGGAATTTTTCCCTCATTGAGCATTTTGATGGAATCTTCTTCAATATCGCTACTAAGCAAAACTCTAAAACGAGCGATATCTTCTTTATAAATTTCCAAGATAGATTTTCTCAACCAACCACTACCAAAATTTACTCTTGGGCTACGTTCCCGCATATGATCATGAGTCGTTCTAGTATCTAGTGCTTGTTGAAAAAGTGCAATTCTTGATTCATGCCAGAGTCGTCGACCAAATACGATGGGTGAATTTGCAGCTATCGCCATCACTGGAGCAGCAACGGTCTGAGCAATATTATACATCTTGACAAATTTTTCAGGAGATACTTGAAGGTGTACCTGAAAACTAGTGTTACATGCCTCTAAAAGTGGTGAATCGTGTTTAACAAGTAATTCATCGATTCCTAGCAATCGAAGTTCATAAAAATTTCCAATCAATTGTTGATTGATGGCTTCCATCAACGCCTTATACCTTTTTTTTGGCGTAAGATTTTTCATATCCAAGTTTACCTGCCGAAGGGTTGGAAGAATTCCAGTAAGGATTACTTCTGCATCGAGCTTGGCCACTCGTTTACGAATGATAGCCAATTTCTCGTTATTCTCCTTTTCCATCTGCCGCAAACAGTTTCCTTTTA
>JALZUU010000105.1 GCA_023300665.1 Saprospiraceae bacterium
TTGTTGAATTGTTGAATTGTTGAATTGTTGAATACAAAGATATTTTTTTTTGCAAAAAATACAGATACTTTCTAACTTGTATAATTTATCTTGTGGCTAAAGGTTTTTGAATGGTGGAAAATTTGAATTTGATTTTTTTTTTGCGCTTGCATTTGAAAAATAGGATGTCATACTTAAACGGACTGTTCAATAATCTGTGTTTTTTATTGCGTTAGCATTGCGTAAGAAGAGACCGATTAACCAATCCACTAATTAACAATTTTTTATAAAAAACATTAATTATCTAATTTATGCTGATTAACCAAAAACCACTAAATGCCTCCATCAACCTATCTTAATTCGTTTTTATTTAGGGTATTCCCAGCGTAGTGTGTAGAGAATGCTTTTCCAGATATTGCTTGGTTTTTCCATATCGCAGACCAATTCTTCTCTGGTCATTTTTTCAATATCAAAAACACCGTTGAGTCGTTTTTGCGCTTCTACCAATTGATCTAATGCTACCAATCCTCGACTGACGACGAACATCACTTGCATACAAAAAACAAGGTAATTTCCTTGTTTATAGTTAAGTTGATGAAAGGCTTGAAAACTATCTTTGACTAATTGAATATATTCTTTTTGAATCGGTAAAATATCTTTGGTCTTTGTTAATAAAGTATCCACTCCATCGAGGTGATCTCGACGCACATCAAAAACATCATCTGTCAATTGGATTAATTTTCCTAAAACATAAACTGCTTCTGCTTCCCCAGTAGCATAAGCATGCTGCAAAATACTACGTGATAAGGCTACAGAATAACTCCCTTTATCATAAGTGATTTTTCGGATGGCGTCAAGGGATAAGTTTCCCCCAACCTGTGCTTTGCTGGCCTCTTGTTCATAACCGACCTTTTGTAAATAAAAATTAAACTTGGTTGGATCATTAAGGTTATTTAAGATAACATCATAGAAGCCTTTACTAAGTAATTCAGTAATGTTACCGTACTTGTATTGCCCTCCTGCTAGGTCGACCAAAGATTCATCCATCGTGTAATCATAATGATCAAAAAGGTCATCATATACCGCTGTTGCTGCTCCTAAATAGAATCCAGCCAATGCTTCTTTTTTAGTTTGAGATTTTCCACGCAGAACCGTAAACCAGACGTTGGTGATACTTCCTAGCATCCCGTGATAATAAATTCTCTTACGGTATTTTAAATTGATAGGTTGATTTACCGAAGCATAGGACTTCTTGATTAATTGATAAAGTCCAGGTCGATAGTAAAGAGTGTTAATTAAAATCACGCTATATCCTAGTCTAATCAAACTGTAGCAGTAAATAAAAAATTTAATGATCATTAATCAACTCCTTTAGACAAGCCTTGGGCCTGAAATCAAATAGGATTACCTGTTTATTAATGCAAGATAGGACTATTTAAGGAATGGTCAAGGTAATCAAAAGACTTTTTCTTTTTGAGGAATTGAATGAATTAGATTATGGTAGATTATTGGATAGAAACCTTTTCACCAACTAGGGATTTTTTAATCGTAAAATAGAAGGTGGTTCCTTTTCCAGCCTCTGATTCAAACCAGATTTTACCCTTATGGCGATTAATAATTTTTTTACAAATAGAAAGACCGATCCCAGTACCTTCGTAGGTATCTCGACGATGAAGTCTCTGGAAGATTTGGAAAATTTTCTCAGCGTAATCAGCTTTGATTCCAATTCCATTATCACGGATAATAAAGAGCCATTCATCTTTATATTCTTTGTTAGTAACGACGACTCTTGGGCTTGGACTTTCGTTAAATTTTATTGCATTCCCAATTAAATTGTAAAAAACAATTCCTAATTGATCTGGTACACAACTGATTGATTCTGGAAGAAGGTGCATATCTATGCAAGCTTTCTTTTCGATAATTCGCTGATATAGATCTAAGACTTTATTGTTGACAACTTCATTTAGATCAGCATTTTCAAAATCTAAAGATTGATGACCAACCTGAGAAAATTCTAAAAGATTATTAATCAAATTTGACATTCTATTAACACCATCCACTGCAAAAGAAATAAAGTGACGACCATCGTTATCCAAACGATCCCCATATTTCTTTTCTAGCAATTGAATAAAATTACCAATCATTCTTAGTGGCTCCTGAAGATCATGAGAAGCGACATAGGCAAATTGTTGAAGGTCTGTATTCGATCTTTTTAATTCTAAATTAATTTCTTT
This sequence comes from Saprospiraceae bacterium, assembly GCA_023300665.1. Lineage (GTDB taxonomy): Bacteria > Bacteroidota > Bacteroidia > Chitinophagales > Saprospiraceae > JALZUU01. The sequence continues at coordinate 2,214 of JALZUU010000105.1, forward strand.
TTGAGCAATCATCCGACGCTCGATCTCTTCCTCTAATTCTTTGTTTTGATTAGTCAGCTTGTCCATCAATTCATTAATTTTTGCCGCTCCTTCTTTCTGTTCTGTCAGATCATTTAGGATAGCAAAAAATAATTCTTCTCCATTTAATTCATATTTAGTAAGTGTAAAAAGCACCGTACGGTTATTACTATTTACATCTGAGACCACCCATTCAAAACCGTAACTGCCTAATGCTCTTGCCTTATCAATCATTCCTTCAAAAACCTCCATTGACAACTGTCCGTCATTTTGAACGATGGGCATCAATTGTTTAATAGAAATCTTCTTTAATTCTTCTTTAGATTTAATACCAAAAAATGTCAGCGCAGGTTGATTGCTAGTAATTATTTGCTTTTTATTAAAAAGAAATAAAGGAAATGGTGCATGTTCAAAAATATTTCTAAACTGAGTTTCACTTTTAGAAAGCGCCTCTTCTGCCATTTTCTTTTCTGTTAAATCTTGGACAATCACCATATCTTGAATGACTTCTCCTTCTGCATTTCGAATTAAAGATACCGTGAGTCGAATTGGTATTAAAGAACCATTTTTATGAATACCCTCCATTTCATATTCTAACGATTGTTCCTCACCTGTTATTAATTTTGCATACTGCTTTTCTCGACCTTTTAGATATTTTTTTGGAACAATATCAGATACCATTAGCTGATAAGTTTCTTCAGAGTTATAGCCCAAAAGATTCATAAACTTATGGTTCGCATAATTTATTTTTCCGACTCCTTCGGTCACCACAATTCCAAGTGGAGCATGCTCTAAGAATCCACGAAAAAGACTTTCATTGGTTTCTAATTCACGAGCAGCTGTTTTTTCTTTGGTAATATCAATAAAGGTCCAGACTCGTCCAGTCAGTACTCCATTTACCTTATGTGGCTGTGTGGTGTACCCAATAACTCGTCCATTTTGAAATTCTACTTCTCCATTTGCTACCGCCTCTTTCTTTTCTTCCATCTTACGGTAAAGCTGAATGAACTCTCCTGGGTTTTTTCCAGTATCAACCACGCCACATAAGAAATCATTTTCATTAGGTGTTTCATCTTTGATATTCCAGATATCTAAAAACAATTGATTAAACTGTCCTATTTGACCATCATAATCAATAAAAGCTATTCCATTACTCGTAGACTCTAAAGTAGCATTTGATTTAGCAATCGATTTTTGTAAGGAATTTTTAGTATTTTTTAACATCTCATACCGACGTTCGAGTAATCGACTTAAATAACCAATCAGAAAAAATTGATAAATAATATTTCCAACCGTAAAAACAACGACATAAGCCGCTTGTGCTGGAAGTAAAAAGAAAGGCTCTAAATAAAAGAAACTAATTGCGGTAAGTAGTTGACAACTTAGAAAAAACCAGGCAAAGAATTTTCGAATAGATAAATTTTCATTTAAAAAACAATTGAGCAATAGGATATTGATCAAAAAGGTGAAAGTCATTGCTTCCCCTCCGTATAAAACCGAAAAAGCACTAAAAGCTATACTACTTCCTACGAGAAAGATATCGATACCATTAGCAATATTCGTTTTTTTATACACAAAAAAGCAAAATACTTCTAATACGATCAACCCAAAAGAAAAGTATAATAAAGGAATACTCCCTAATATCCAACTATAAAAAATATTTACAGTCAAAAAAATCGAAAATGTATATACAGAAATCTTAAGAAGATTGTCTTCTGTATAATTTTCCCATAACTTTTTTAATGTACTGAGTACAGTACTTTCTTTTTTGTGGATTAGATCAGCCATTTTTTATATTTCTCAACAGAAACATAAGCAGCAATTGTGCCTAAATAACAAATGGAGGACGAATCGTCCTCCATTGTATTTAGTATCATTGGATATAAAATCTATCTAATCTTTAAAATTAATAGTCTCTACTAATGATCATCTTGGCTGACTTCACTCTAAAATCCCCTACTTTCACCGTAATCGTATAAATTCCATTGGTATAATTACCTAAATCAATACGGAAAGGATCGCTTGGAATTGAACCAATAATCTGTTCCAACATTTGTTGTCCTTTGGCATTATAAATTTTTATGACTGCAGCAGATCCCGCATCTTTTTTCATGTTTATATAAACTTCATTAGTGGCTGGATTCGGAAATACATTAAATCGTTCATTATCAATCTCATACATCATCATTTCTACTCCAGAATATTTAAAGCTACCGTCCATAGCATATTGCTTGATCTGGTAATAATTAATACCTGCTAGTGGTTGATCATCCAATTCTTGATAATAAGTAGCAATGGCAGTTTCACTAGAACTATTCACGGTTCTTAAAACTTCAAAATCTACTCCATCTGCCGATCGCTCTATTTCAAAATATTCATTCTGATCCTCCGTATTCGTTACCCAGTTTAACTGAACCCCATTATTTAAGCGCACCGTAGATAAAAATAAAATAGCTTGACTTGGATCAACTATTAATCCATTTCCACCACTGGTAATATTAATGGTATAATCTTCGACTTCTCCATTCTCAAAAGTCTCACAAGGTCCTGCGTAACTATCGCGCTGCATACTAACCCTCATTCGAGTATTGCCTGTTGCTGCGGTATTAGGTATCGTAATATTTCCAGTTACTGGAGATATGGTCGCACCTGGAGTTCCTGCTGTAGCAATTCTAGAGAATACTTGCTCACCTGCATCTCCAAAATCTCCATCTTGATTATAATCTATCCATACCCTAAAGTACATGTCCCAATGAAAATAACTAAAGGTAGGTTGTAAGCTAATCGCAGTAGATGAACCACGACTTACCGTAGCACTCAAATTTGTAAAGTCTCCATAACGTTCTTTATTACTATCATTAACTATGTTTCCAAAACTAACATTACTCATCCATGCTTGCCAAGGAGCATTTCCTAAAGACGAGCAATATGAAGAAGGTCCGTTTCCACCACTCACCGTAAAGCTCTGAAAAACTGCTGATGCTGCATTCCAAGTTCCATTACCCGGCTGGGTAGCTCGTACCGTTACTGCTCCAGCAGTTCCATTCAAGGTAACGGTATTTCCATTAATCGTAGCAGGCCCACTAGTCACCGTAAACGTTACAGGTAAGCCAGAAGAAGCAGTTGCTGAAATCGTAAACGGTCCATCGGTTACTTGTTTATCCGCTAACGGAGGGAAACTAATGGTTTGATTCTGCTGATTTGAAGTAGTAGAAAAACTGACAATATCCGTTGCTTCAGGATGCGCAAGTGGCATATGGTTGGTTTCTTCAGCAACTTGTGCTAGAATGGTATGATTGCCGGAAGATACATTGGTAAATGTATAGGATCCCGTTAAATTATGGATATCTACTGGTGTTCCATTATCAAGTGTCAATAGTAGGTGATCTGAATTAAATAGGGCTAAATCACCAGACACCGTATAATTTACAGTTACATTGGAGCCATTGATGGTTTGATTTTGCGTTGGACTATTGATGACTACCCGCGGTATTTGATTTCCAGTAACCACCTCAAAAGATCGAGTGACCGCAGGTGCTGGATTCCAGCTTGTATTTCCTGTTTGATTGGCTCGAATCGTTACTGTTCCCTCATTTCCATTTAGTGTTACGGTATTACCAGATACCGTAGCAGGGCCAGATACGCTTGTAAAACTTACAGGTAATCCAGAACTTGCCGTCGCCGAAATGGTAAACGGTGGATTAGTTCCTGCTCGAGCTATTAATGAACCAAAGCTAATAGTTTGGTTTTGTGGTCCAGCACTTCCAGTTACATTCAAGGTGTAATCTTCTACCTCTCCAAATTGGAAAGTCTCACAAGATCCAGCATATGATTCTCTTTGCATAGCAATCCGCATACGGGTATTTCCCAATAATGCGCTGGTTGGAACCGTAAGGTTCATATTCACATTGACGGATAAGGTTCCTAAGAGCGGAGCAGTACTTATTCTAGAAATCTCCGTTTCTCCACTATCTGCAAAATCACCATCTTGATTCCAATCTACCCAAACTCGAATATATTCATCAAAAGTCGTCCAACTAAAACGATGCGTAAGCGATAAAGGTAGGGTCGCTCCTTGCGCAACATCCGTACTCAAGTTTGTAAAATCTCCGTAAAGGTCTTTTACAGAATTATTATTAATCGATCCAATCGTAATATTACTGATCCACTCAATCCATGGTTCTTGTCCTTGTGCATTACAATAGTTAGCTGGTCCACTGCAATCTCTAACTTCTTTTTCTACTGAAGTGGTATACTGGAAAACCGTACAATTGGCCCTTCTTACTCCTCGTCGATACCAATTTGTTTGAGATATATTTCCGGGATTATAACTGGCTCCTGTTGCTCCATTAATTAACGTCCATGGACCCGTAGGTGAAGCAGTTGATCGTTCCCAACGGTAAGTAATCGCACCACTTCCTCCGGAGGGACTGATTTGATTTACGATATTAGAAGGATTGTATGCACCACAGATCGATTGGTTTCCACTAATTGCTCCAGCGTTGGTAATATTATTACAATTATTAGAAACGGTGTAATTTACATTTAAGGTGTTTGAAAGGGTGTTTCCATTTCCTGCTGCATCGGTTACCCGATTAGCTGGTAATTGAATAGTTAAAGATCCTATGGAAACTGGTGAAAC
>JALZUU010000106.1 GCA_023300665.1 Saprospiraceae bacterium
AAAAGAAAAGTCAAAGTGGTTTTACCTGAGCCAACAATTCTGAGTCATGAGGTTTATCCTAAAGTTGATAAAATGGATATTGGTTGGATGCGAGAACTTGGAACAGAAGATTTTAATGAAAATTTTAATGTTCTTCGCAGTGAATTTCGTCGAGATGCTTATGCGGATAATGTCATGGAAAAAGCCAAAAATCAAGCTACGGAATTGATGGAAATGATGATGATGCCTTTAGTTGCTTCGGTTGGAAATGGTTATAAATTAGAAGTAGACTATCGGGGCTCGCAACCGGTGTTGAATTAAGTGTTCCACGCCATTTAACCTAAAAACGACTCTTAAACAAGTAATTTCTTATTTCCAAGAACGAATAATAACCCAACCTTAGCGAATACTAGTCCTTCCCACCAAAGACTCGGTTCATCCCTTAATTTTGAAAGTGTAAACAAGTTTTATTTCACTTTTAAATATTAGACCCATGAACTTTATTAATTCGTTTTTAATCAACAGCACCCTAGTTTTATCTTTTTTCTTAATAAGCTTTTCTGCGAAAGCTTATGATCAAATTGATTACGCCTTAAATATCGTAGAAGCAGATCCACTTGCATTTTACGATCAGATGATTACTTCATCTATTGAGGAAAACACTCCTATTATTAATTCAGAAGAACCCCTTGCAATTCAAGTATCGATAATCACACCACCTAAAACGCGTCAAATGGTGGGAAGAGAAAGTATTACCTTTATTTTAGGAAAAGATCAGCAGGTAGAAATTCCGTTTTATGAAGAGGCATTCTACTATTTTGCCAATCACCCTTATGACCAAACAGAATTTATCATTACTTCTTGTAATTCTTTATTAGATGTTCGAAATTATTTAGCATCTTTCCCAACGCGGAATGCTTTGCCTTGGAGTACCATTAATATCGTACTGTCTCCGAATGAAGTGAGTAGTTTAAGCGTCCCTATTTTTCCTCAAGGAACGAAGTCTACGATAAAAAACTTAGCGATGACAGCTAATCAAAATGAATTTCCTAGTTTGTCTAGTAATCAAATTGATCAGTGGACTTCACTTTATATCCACGGAGCAGAAGTAAAAAAGGATTCTAAGTTAAGTTATGCTTTACACAAATTACTTTTTGCAAAAGAAGATTTAGCGATTAAACCTATTTTTATGGATGATACATTTGTCCTTGAGCAGTTAGCAAAATAATCGAATCAACTAGATCCTTATAGAACAGTTATTCAAAGACTCTTCTTAAATATGCTATCATAGAAAATAGAGAATCCTCATTTGGAAACAAATGGGGATTCTTTATTTTAATAATTTGACATCAAATTTGTTTATCTATTTTCCTCCTCGCCAAGCCATTTTAAAATAGATTTCTACTTGTTCAGCTGCTGCTCTTCCTTCGGCCAAAGCCCAGACAACCAACGATTGTCCTCGTCTCATATCTCCAGCAACAAAAACCTTTTCAACATTGGTTTGATACTGATGATCTTCTACTAAATTCCGTTCATTCGTAGTAACTCCTAATGAAGATAAAATACCTTCTAATTGAGGATTTGTAAATCCAACAGCTAGCAATACCATATCACATTCGATGATTTCTTCCGTTCCTGGAATTTCCGTAAAACGTTGATCTTTCCAATCTACTTTTACAGTTTTGATTCCTTGAAGCGATCCATCGGGTCTTTTTATAAATTCTTTCGTCAAAATAGCCCATTGACGATCGCAACCTTCTTCATGGGAAGAGGAAGTACGCAGTTGCATTGGCCATAGCGGCCACGGAGTAGATTCGTCTCTAGTATTTGGTGGCTGAATCAGTAATTCTATTTGAGTAACCGAAGTCGCACCCTGACGATTAGAAGTTCCTACACAATCTGCTCCTGTATCTCCACCACCAATAACCACTACTTTTTTCCCTTTAGCAGAAAGGATTGGTTCCGTAATATTATCCTCAGCAACTCTTTTGTTATTTTGTTCTAAAAAATCCATGGCAAAATGAATTCCTGTGGCTGACCTACCTTTTATAGGCAAATCTCTAGGAATTGTAGAACCGCCGCAAAGTACCATCGCATCAGAGGACTCTAATAATTCTTTTGCATCAATATTTACTCCGACATTTGCATTTGTTTTAAATTTTATCCCTTCTGATTCCATAAGGTGAATACGACGATCCACTACTTTTTTTTCTAATTTAAAATCTGGAATTCCATAACGAAGTAATCCTCCAATTCGGTCATTACGTTCATAAACCGTGACGGTATGTCCAAATTTATTCAGTTGGGCCGCGGTTGCCAATCCGGCAGGACCTGACCCGATGATAGAAATTTTTCGGCCTGTTCGTAGCGTAGGAGGCTCAGGGCGTACCCATCCTTTTTCAAATGCCATTTCGATAATTGATTTTTCAATATGTTCGATGGCTACAGGATTTTCATTGATACCGAGCACACAGGATGCTTCACAAGGAGCAGGACAAATTCGTCCGGTAAACTCTGGGAAATTATTTGTCTTACTTAACGTTTGATAAGCTAACTCCCATTTTCCTTCTGTAACCGCCTCGTTAAAATCTGGAATTAGATTTCCGAGTGGACAACCATTATGACAAAAAGGAACACCACAATCCATACAGCGGTTGGCTTGTTCTTTTGTTTTATCTTCTGAATGAGGTAAATATATTTCCTGAAAATCTTTAATAAGTTCTTTTGGATTTCTACTTAAAGGCGTCTTTCTTGGTATTTTTAAAAATGCTTTTGGATCATTTATCATGATAACTTTTTTTTTATTTTAAACAGTAATGCCAGTCTTTTTCTTAGCATTGGCTAATAAATCTTTATACTCTCGTCCCATAACTCGTTTAAAATGAATATTTTCTTTTTCCCAGTTATTTAAAATATCAACGGCTACTTTACTGCCAGTAAATAAAAAATGACGTCTAAGTAGGTATCTTAAATCTTCTTTATCTTCTGAAGTAAGTAAATCTAGATCTACCAATTCACGGTTAAGGTTTTTATGAAAATCATCATTTCTATCTAAAACATACGCAACACCACCACTCATTCCAGCAGCAAAATTTTTCCCTGTTGGTCCTAAAATAACCACTTTACCTCCGGTCATGTATTCACACCCATGATCTCCAATTCCTTCAATCACCGTTTGTACACCAGAGTTCCGAACAGCAAATCGTTCGCCTGCACGTCCACGTATATAAGCCTCTCCAGAAGTAGCGCCATAAAAAGCTACATTGCCAATGATAATATTTTCACTAGGCTTAAAGATTGCTGTACGGTCTGGGATAATAGCAAGCTTAGCACCCGACAAACCTTTTCCAAAATAATCATTGGCTTCTCCTTCCAACGTAAAAAATAATCCAGGGGCTCCAAAAGCACCAAAACTTTGTCCAGCGGATCCTCGAAAATGATATTTAATGGTATCCTCTGGTAATCCTTCACTACCATGAAGTAAAGAAATTTCATTGGACAACATGGTTCCTACTGCTCGATCCGTATTTTTAATAGGAAAGGATGCATTCACTTCTTGTTTATCTTCTAATGAAGCTTTGGCATATTCTATCAATCTACGATCTAATACTGCTTTTATGCCATGATCTTGGGCCACCTTTTTGTATTGTCCTACGGAAGCATCTGCAGGCTCTTTATATAGAATAGGACTTAAATCTAGTTCTTTATATTTCCAATGTTGAATACCTTTTTTTAATTTTAATAATTCTACTTTTCCGACCATTTCATTGACGGTTCGAAAACCTAGTTGAGCCATATATTTCCTCAAATCTTCTGCTAGAAATCGGAAGAAATTGATTAGATGTTCTGGTTTTGCATTGAATTTTTTACGCAAGTCAGGATTCTGTGTAGCAATTCCAACAGGACAGGTATTCATGTGGCATTTTCGCATCATAATACACCCTTCGACTACTAAGGCGGCAGTTGCAATCCCCCACTCTTCAGCTCCTAATAAAGTTGCAATAGCTAAATCACGTCCAGTTCTTATTTGTCCATCTGTTTGTAGCGTCACGCGGTCCCGTAATTTATTTTTTACCAAGGTTTGATGTGATTCAGCTAGACCTAATTCCCACGGTAAACCTGCGTGTCGAATAGAGGTAATTGGAGAAGCACCCGTACCTCCGTCATGACCAGAAATAAGAATCGCATCAGCATGGGCTTTAGCAACACCAGAAGCAATGATTCCAACTCCTGCTTTGGAAACCAACTTTACATTAATTCTTGCCCGTTGATTGGCATTTTTTAAATCAAAAATAAGTTGCGCTAAATCTTCTATTGAATAAATATCATGATGAGGCGGTGGCGAAATCAAACCTACACCGGGAGTGCTATGTCGGACTCTACCAATCCATTCATCTACTTTAGTTCCTGGTAGTTGGCCACCTTCTCCTGGCTTAGCACCTTGGGCCATTTTGATTTGGATTTCATCTGCATTTGCTAAATAATAACTCGTTACACCAAATCTGCCTGAAGCTACTTGTTTGGTCGCAGAGCGTTCCCAATCACCATTTTCTTTGGGATGAAATCGGGCAGGATCTTCTCCTCCTTCACCACTATTGCTTCTACCACCAATTCGATTCATGGCAATGGCTAAAGTACTATGCGCTTCATGAGAAATAGAACCAAATGACATGGCCCCTGTTGCAAATCTTTTAAGAATATTTTCTACTGGTTCCACTTCTTCAATTGGAATGGAGGTAGATCTCCGGAAAGTCAATAAACCACGTAAAGTACAAGCTTGGGTAAGTTGGTCATTGATTAAGTTTGCATAGGCATCATAAGCTCGCTTATCATTTTTTCGAGTTGCTTGTTGTAATAAATGAATAGTTTGTGGATTGAATAAATGATATTCTCCTTCTTTTTTCCATTGAAATAATCCTCCGGTTATTAAGCTAGTATCTAATTTTAAATCGGTATTATAGGCCAGATGATGTCTAGCAACTACTTCCTTAGCGATTCCATCAAAACCTATTCCCTCTATTCTTGAAATCGTACCTTTAAAACAAAAGTTCACTACTTCTTGGTTCACTCCAAGTGCTTCAAAAATTTGTGCGCCTTGATAGGATTGTAACGTAGAAATACCATTTTTTGAAAATATTTTTAGCAAACCTTTACCAATCGCTTTTATAAAAATCTCTTTGGCATTTTTAAGATTTATTTCAGTAGAAAAAATCTTTTTTTCATATAGATTGCTAATCGTATGGAGTGCAAGGTAAGGATGAATGGCATTGACACCATAACCAATAAGGGTGGCAAAATGATGTGTTTCCCATATATCACCACCTTCTACAACAAGGCTTGTGGCATTCCTAAGTCCTTGCCTAATAAGATGATGATGCACTGCTCCAGCTGCTAGTAAAGTTGGGACAGGCGCAAAATTTGGTCCCGCATTTCGATCTGAGAGAATAATGATATTGGTGTTATTTCTAGCTAAATCCTCTGCAGTAGCACAAATATGATCCAAAGCAGCTTTGAGACGACCTTTTTGTTCATCAGCCACAAAAATCAAATCGATTTTGCCCGATTTATAATTGGGGTGATGGATATGTTTTATTTTTATGAAATTCTCAGTATCTAATATCGGTTGTTCGAGATGAATATATTGAGCATGTAGTGGATCATCTAACAATAAATTTTCTTTATTACCTAAAGTAGAAAATAGCGACATTACGGCTCTTTCTCTAATTGGATCAATTGGTGGGTTGGTGACTTGCGCAAACAATTGCTTAAAATAATTAGCTAAATGCTGGGTATGATGAGAAAGTATAGCTAGCGGAGTATCTGTCCCCATAGACCCAATTGGATCTTTTCCTTTTTGAATCATCGGTGCAATAATCACTTTTAAATCTTCTCGACTATAACCAAATAATTGTTGCCGATTTACGAGTGTTCGTTGATCCATATTCATTCCGTTCACTGGACGTTCAGGCAAGGTGTCTAGTGTCGTTAGATGTTCTTCCAACCAATCCCTATAAGGTAATCTTTGACAAATAATCCGTTTTACTTCCTCATCGCCAATGATTCTTTTTTCATCCATATCAGCAATCAGCATTTTACCAGGTTGTAAACGACCTTTTAGAATTATGCTTCCCTGATTGATGGGTAAGGCGCCTGCTTCAGAAGCAACAATCAAAGTATTTTCGTCGGTAAGACAATATCGAGAAGGTCTAAGACCATTTCGATCTAAGGTAGCTCCTACCAAGATTCCGTCAGTAAAACAAATAGAAGCTGGGCCATCCCAAGGTTCCATGATATTTTTATGATATTGATAAAAATCTTTTTTATAGTCTGGCATTAATTCATCATGTTGCCAAGCCTCCGGAATCATCATCATTAAAGCATGGGGTAAAGATCGTCCAGACAAGACCAAAAACTCTAGCACGTTATCAAAGTTTCCAGAATCCGAATGTCCTTGACCACAAATAGGTTTTAACCTTCGCATTTCTTCCGCAGTAAAAAGATCTGAGATTAATTGATCTTCCTTGGATTTCCACCAATTGAGATTTCCGTGAATGGTATTGATCTCCCCATTATGAGCGATATATCGAAAGGGTTGGGCCAACTTCCATTTAGGAACGGTATTCGTCGAGAATCGAGAATGGATTTGAGCAATAGCAGAAGTATAGGTTTCTATGCTTAAATCTGGGTAATATAATCCTAATTGATTGGTAGTCAATTGTCCTTTATATACTATCGTTTTATACGAAAAAGAAGGAATGTAAAATAAATCTCTAGTCTGTGGATAGACCTCATGGATATTATGAATGGTGTATTTTCGAAGGACAAATAGGCGTCGCTCTAAAGCTAGTGACTTAATTGGTTTTTTGGGTCGGACAAATACTTGCTCTATGTTGGGTTCGCTTTCTATGGCTGATTTTCCAAGACTGGAATTATTAGTAGGTACTTTACGATATCCAATTAATTCAAAATCTAACTCATCAATATAATCATTGAATAAAACCCGACATTGATTCTGTAAAATTTCATTTTTAGGGAAGAAAATCATTCCTACACCGTAACCACCAAATTCAGGTAATTCAATTTGTGTTTTACTCAGTTCGTTAAGAAAAAACTCATGTGGAATTTGTGTTAAAATACCAGCACCATCTCCTGTATTCGGCTCGCAACCACAAGCTCCACGATGCTCCATGTTGGTCAACATTAGAATGGCATCTTGAACTAATTTATGTGTTTTATTTCCATTTAGATTTGCTATAAGTCCGGTACCACAGGAATCCTTTTCTAATTCTGGAACATATAAACCTTTGGCGGGTAATTTTTTTTGGGGTAGTGGTTGTTCAACATCCTCCATATAAAATCGCATTTAAAATTATTCTCACAAAAGAAAATAATTGGGTTAAAAAGTCGATTTAATTTGGTAGGAAAAGTAAGCTATAGAAAGCCTCAGTCTTAGAATTTATAAAAATACTT
>JALZUU010000107.1 GCA_023300665.1 Saprospiraceae bacterium
TTTTCTTTATGTAGCTACGGCTACGGAAAGAAAAATGAGCATCGCCCACATTATCAAGCATTTATCCTCGCCTTTTGTGAACATTCTTAAACAGCTTCATTTTATAAACACAGAGAAGGACGGAATAATTCCATTTGGAGTTTTTTTAGAAAAAAATCTTCTATTTATAACTCAATTTTCGTTTAGATTTTGAAAATTTATAAAGTCTATTTTCAATTTTATAAAAAACTTTCTTTTGAATCCAATTCTTTTGGTTATCAAGTTTAAACTTGACAATAAATTCTGAATTCTTCTCATAAAAAAGATCTCCAACAAAGGTCACCGTTTTTTTATTTGGACTAATCTGGACTGATTTAATATGTTTACTAAACCCTATTTCAAATGGGTATATTCGCTCAAAATATGCTTTACCGTCTAAATAATATACTAATTTCATTTTACCAGACTCCGAATAATCTGCAGTTTCAATTATTGAATTAATACCATCTTTTACTCTTGTCAAACTGATCGGTCTATCCATTGAATCATAGGCAAAAATATAGCTCACGGTATCTAAAAATCCATTGTAAAATGATTCAATTGCTATTCCGTGTTTACCATATTTAAATGAAGAAGAATACGTTTTTCCATCAATACCGATAGAAACACATGAAACTATTTTATTATCGTTATAAACACATCTAACAATATTTTTTTCTAAATTATTTAACGCATCTTTACGGATTTTTCGATTTAGTCCCGCAGATTTTAGTTTTTCATTTTTTAATCGCTTATAAAGTTTGTATTTTATTTTGTCACTTTTAACTCCAATGTTATCGTCTACTACTGGGTACACATCATAAAGTACTTGGACAATTGATTTTTGGGCAACCAATTCTAATTTTGGCATAAAGAGCAAAAAGCATATTATTATCAACTTAATCATCTTAATTATTTCAAAAGCTAAAACAACCTTTTTAAAACCGCAGACCGATAACTTGTTCCGATGGGTATTTTTTTCTTTTCAACGTGCACCATATTTCCTTCTAAAGTAGAAACAAATTCTACATTCACCATATAGGATTTATGAATCCGCATAAAATTCGATTCTGGTAACTCTTTTTGTAATTTCTTTAAAGAACCAAGTGATAGGGTTCGTCCTTCTTTGGTATGATAAGCGACATACTCTTTCATACTTTCTATATATAGAATGTCCTTATAAAAAAATCGGAAAACTTTAAAATCTGATTTTACTAAGATATAATCTTTTGCTTTTTCTATTGGTTCTTCCTTTGAATCAGGAACCACAGAAACCGTATTTATTGTTGGGCTTTGTTTTAGTATTTTACTTGCCTTATTGACTGATTGTAAAAAACGCTCAAACCGAAAAGGTTTTACTAGATAATCTACTACATCTAATTCATAGCCTTCCAAGGCATATTCTTTATACGCTGTTGTAAAAATAACCAATGGTTTGTGGGTAAGCGTTCTTAAAAATTCTACACCTGTCAATTCAGGCATTTGAATATCTAAAAACATAAGGTCCACCGATTGCTCTTGTAAGACTTGCATTGCTTCCAAAGGATCTGTAGCTTCTCCGACCACTTGAAGGTGCGGAATTTTATTGATATAATTCGCTACCAGTTTTCTTGCCAGTTCTTCATCATCTACAATTAGGCAATTTAGTTTTTTCATTAAATGGCTATTTTTAAGACGACTTTAAATTCGTCATCTGTTTTTTTAATATTCAATTCATGCTGTCCATTTGGATATAACAATTGAAGTCTTTTTTTTGTGTTATCAAGGCCTACTCCACCAACTTCATCTTTCGTAAAAGGCACTTTAGGAACACTATTGACCACTTGAAAGTCTATCCACTTATCTTTTATGCTTAGACTAATTCGAATAAATCCTTCTTTTAAATTTTCAATCTTACTATGTTTAAAAGCATTTTCAACAAAAGGAATCAGCAATAAAGGAACAATTTTTAGATTAAGAGGAGGATCCTCTAAGTCAAGTTCAATATTCATCCCTCGGCTATCTTTTAATTTTTTTAAGTCAACAAAATTATTGATATAGTTAATCTCATTTTTTAGAGATACCTTCTCTTCGTTTGAATCGTAAACCATATAACGAAGGATTTCAGAAAGTTGCATCACACTTTCAGGCGTTTGAGGTGCTTGAATAACCGCTAAACTATAAATATTATTTAAGGCATTAAACAAAAAATGAGGATTGACTTGTGACTTTAAAAACTTAAGCTCACTATCTAATTTTTCTTTTTCTAACCGAATCGTTTCCTTTTCTTTTTGATTGGCAAATCGAACTACCTCGATGGTGGTACTTCCCAAAAAAGTAATAATATAAGGAGTAAATCGAACGATCCATCTTATCCCAATTGGTGGTCCTTTGGCGGATGAGTCGGACAGAGGCCTTCTGGTAGGAATGAGATCCAACCATTCTAGCATTGGTAAAATCCCGCCATATAATAGAGCAATGGCCAATAACAATAATAATATACCACTAATAATAAAGAGGAAAATCTTTTTTGGAAAGAAGAACTTCGGTAGTAAATAGTTCAAATTAACAAACACTACCATCGCAAAAACAAAAACATTTGCAAATACTCGAACAAAGAAACGATCAAGATGCTCATAACCATTTCCCAAGAAAAAAGCGATGATATGCCAACTCCCCCACCAAAGCAATATTTGCCATAAGGTATTATTTTTTTCAAAGTTTGTCATACTACAAATATGCCTGCTTTCTATTAAAATTTAAAAAAAAATCAATCACCTCCTCTTTTTTCTCTTTAAACTAGATCATTTAATCAATATTACGGGATTTTGCTTTAAAATATGGATTATTGAGTAGATTTTGCTGTATATCGGTGAATTGACCCTATTTGTTGAATATTTTTTGAATTCCCTAGTTACTCCAATATATTTACAATATCACAAAAATCGAAAAATATGAAAACCTCAAAATTAGGCCTTGTTTTATTTTTTACTTTTTTTAGTTTTCTTGGTAGTAGTACAGAGACCAATGCTAAACTATCAATCATAGAAAAATGTAAACCACTATTAATATTAAATGCGTCTGCTCAGTCCCACCTGAACTTGGACGATTCTACGATGGTAAATATTGATGAAATAAATCATCAATATTTAAAAGCAAGAAGAGAAATTTTGGACAAACCTGATATGATTGGTCAAAATACAGCGCTCCTTTCTTCTTGGGATCATTGGAGATTATCGCTAGAAAAACACTTAACAGCACAGCAGATAAAACAATTTTTTAAGTGGCAATCAGAGATAGACCTACTCAGTAAAACACCCTATTAGTTTTTTTAAAAAAAATATATTACTAAATCATTTAAAATAAATTAACCATGAAATTATCAATTAAAATTTTCACGACCATCGCTTTACTTTTAGCGATCAGCTTTACAGCTAATGCTCAACGAGGAGAAAGAAAAGCACAAGATCCAGAAAAAAGAGCCGAAAAACAAACTACTCGCATGGTAGAAAAACTGGCGCTAAATGAAGAACAAACTGCCAAAGTGCAAGCAATCAACCTTGCTTACGCTAAAAAAATGCAAGATACAAAAGCTGAAAATAAAGAATCACGCGAGGCAATGAAACAAGTCCGTGATGAAATCAATTCAGCAAAAAATGAAGAGCTAAAAGCTGTTTTAACAGATGAACAATTCAAATCTTACGAAGCTTTAGCATCAGAAAAAAAACGTGGCCCACGTAAAAGAAAAGGTGGAAAGCGTACCGAAAAATAGATTTATAGCCATCAAGAAAATTCATTTTTAGTAAGTCATTTAGACTTTTTCAGTTAAGCCGACATAAGTAAATATCTTATTAGAAATGTCAAAATTTCAGTTTAGAACCTACCAGCCTTACGTTAAATTATCGTATCTAGGTTGGCAGGTCCTATAAAAACATTATCTTTACTAATTAAAAAATTTAAATTATGCGTATTTACCTAACTTTTTTATCAGCAGTAGCCTTAATGCTAGTTTTGGCTTCTTGTTCCCAAAAAACAAGCACCGCTGCGACTACTCCAAGTTCAACAGTTACTCCTCAAGCAGATAAACGTGGGAGTGGTGACCGAAAAAGAGGAACTAGAGGACAACCTAAATTTGCTGAAATGCTTACAAAAATGGATACCAACAAGGATGGAAAAATAGAATTAGCAGAAACAGAAGGTAAATTAAAGGAAAACTTTACCAAGATGGACACCAACCAAGATGGGTTTATTTCAGAAGAAGAATTTAAGAATGCTCCGCGTCCAAAACGAGGTCGAAGAGGAGGACAAAATTAATTAAGAAAATTGTCTGTCTTCATTTTTTAGCGGACAATTCTTTGTAAGAGAGGAAATAAAAAGCAGAAGGATTTACCCTTCTGCTTTTCTTTTTTTATCTAATTAGTCTCCATTTTTATAGGAGAAAATATTTTCTTAGAAGGCCTTTTAATTTTAAATTAATAAACCAATTTTAAATTTAAATTTTCTTCTACTATAATCTTACCAGAACTCGTTATTTTATTATCAGCATGGTTATTATTTTTTGCTCCCCACAATAGCGCAACCAGCTTCACTTGATTATTTGAAAAGGTATTATTTGAAATATCTACATTGATAATACCTCTGGTGTTTAACAAAATTCCATTTGATTCTTGACTACCACATTTTGTAAAAGTACTATTCTGAATTTTTAAATTTCCACCAATAGTAGATTCATCATAACCTCCTCTGTAGTAATCAATTACGTTGGATTTTACGTTTTCAAATTTACAATTTTCAATTGTTAAAAACTCCACATTATAATCTCCTTTATCATTTGTCTCCTCGGATAATTCAATCCCATTTTGACAATCTTTAATGTTGGTATTTTTAAAAATAATTTGGTCAGAAAAACTTTCCTTATAAGCTTTTAAGACATATTTAAATTTACTTATCTCACTATCCATTACTGTTAAATTATAGAGGCTAGACATGTTCTTTTTCAAACTTGCAAAAGCATATTGTTTATTACTCGCAGAAAGTACCACCTGCTGAAGATTCAATGCTCCTTTTGGATGCATTTCAAATAACGCTGTATTTTCATTTCCGGTATAATTAATACTGGCTTTGCTATCTGGATTTTTTGATCGAACAATAATTGGTTTATTGATCACCAATGAAGTACCTACCGCATAACTCCCCGTCGCTAATTCAATAATATCTCCAGGGCTTGCACTAGCAATTTTCTCTGCTAATTCTCCTGCGTTAGATACTGCGTGTGTAGTAGGTGCTGCAGCTGGTTTTTCATCCGAAAACCATTCTGGTCCATATTTAGATTTATCCAGAATTTGTGAATCACTTGCACTAGAACCAACCGAAGCTCCAACGCCATTTTGATCTTTTCTAGAGTTACCGAATAAATCTTTTTCTATTCTATCAAAACCAAATCCTGCATAAGCTTCTGAGTTTGGTAATCCTTGAGGAACAAAAATTTCATCCGTAACCTTATTTAAAGAAAACGCATTTGGAATCATTCCTTCTACTTTTTCAAAAGAAGTATTCTGATTGTTGATCAAATTATTTTGGAAATCAATTCCATCAATTTTGTCATGGGCTACCACTGGACTATCATCTCCTTTTTCATTGTAAATAATATTATTTGCCACCGTCGTTCTAATGGGTCTAGCCGAACGAATTTCAGAAGCAGGTAAAACTTCCGCTTGGCTAATATTTGTACCCACTCCAAATTGCAAGGGAGATTTACAATTGATCCAAGAATTATAAGCAACCACTACATCTGTTACTTGAATATATCTATTCAGAGAGGATTTAGGAATACCATTCATCACCGCCAAAGGACTTCTAAATTGTTCGCCTTTTAAGTTATAAAAATAATTATTCGTCACCCAGTGGCCAGTACCAATCAGACGAATACCTCCGACATTATTGTTATCATCTCCAATAAAATAATTGCCATCCACCGTACAATAGTTTCCATGTCTGGTAACCAAAGAACCTTCGGATTTATAAAAAACATTATTTCTAAATTCGTTAAAATTGGTTTTGCTAGAAATCACTTCTACCTCACCATTACATCTTTCGAATAAATTATCTGAAACATTTGTATAACTTGGAGAGATAGAAGTAAAGCTATCACCAATCTGAATGGTCTCCCCTCGTGGTCCTCCTCTACGAGGTCGAGGTCCAAAATGATTGTGAACAATCTGATGGTAATTATTAATACTTTCATTTCCTTTGATATCTACTCTTAACGTTGGTCCTTGATTAGACTTACCTGCTAAGTAACAATGCTTCAAAGTGTTATGGGTACCCCAAAATTCTACCCAATGATCTTTCGTATCCCGCTGAAGTTGGTTAAAATCCTCAATTACGGTATTTGTCACCGTACAATGATGCGCAAGAGAGTCTTTATTGATTCTAAAAGTAATCACTGAATTGGTAGGAGCATAGCCATTTCTGAAGTATAACCCATCCACCGTTAAGTGCGTTCCAGCAAACTTCAAATAGGATTTTCCTTCTATAAATACCTTTCCTGGCGTTTCAGCCCTCAGAGTAATTGGGTTATCTGGTTCCCCATTTCCAATAAAATTGATCGCTAAATCTTTATAAACACCATTCGCTA
>JALZUU010000108.1 GCA_023300665.1 Saprospiraceae bacterium
TGTTTAGAAATTTCAATACCAATATCCATTCGGTGGTAAGGTTTCATTCTAAAATTATTACGGTCTTCGTAAAATTCCAAATTTCGAGAACTTCCAAAGAATGATTCTATATTCGCAGGGAAGGCCACATTTGGATTTTGCACTCGAAAATTAGAATTCGCTAATGTAACGGCATTACCAGTTCCAAAAACCCAAGTTCCACTTAATTGTACACGAGGGGCAAGACGGTAACTGGCCACGACACTAATATCGTGTCGTCGATCATATCTAAAGTCAAATGTTTTTCCAAAATTAATTTCAGAAAAAGTCCGATTAGTTTTAGACCAAGTATACCCTACCCAACCAGTCAATTGTCCTGTTTTTTTCTGAATAAAAAATTCAGCACCAAGCGATCTTCCATCTCCCTGAGTCACTCGATCTTCCCAGTCGTTTAATTGAAAAAGACTCGCCCCTTCTTTGTAACTAACTAGGTTAGACATATCCTTGTAATATCCTTCGATACTAATTTCATATTTTTTATTAAAAGTCTTTGCCGCACCTATTGCGATCTGCCAACTATCTTGTGGTTTTACCCGAGCCGTCGTCGGTAGCCATAGATCGGTTGGCAACCCAATCCCATCATTGGTGAGCAATTGTACATACTGGCGCATCTGTGCGTAAGAAGCTTTGATCGCCGTACCATCAGGAAGTAAGTATCTCATACCAAGCCGTGGTTGTAAGGAGATATACGTTTTTTCAGGAAGGGTAAATCCGGAGAAATGTACCCCTACATTTACTTTAAAATTATCTCCTATTTTCAAATCATCTTCGATATAAGTCGCATATTCATAGGCTGTTACATTGGGTTGTCCAAGCAACGTATCGAGGGTAAAAATATCATCATCATCCTCCGAACGAATGTTCAGATTAAAAGCGCCCGGCTTGAAGGTGTGACGAATAGTACTGGCACCGAAGCGGAAATAATGTTCTGGATTAGGAATAAAATCAAAATCTATTTTACCAGCTACATCATTAATTCCAGAATTATAATTGAGTGAAAAAGAAGAGAGTTCGCGTCTTCCGTTAGAGATAAAGATATCTTCCTCTTCGGCTGTTGTATCAAAATTATATTGACTATAAGTAAGCGAAGCATTACTAAATAATTTGTTATTCCATAAATGATTCCAGCGCAAAGCAGAAGTAAGATTTCCCCAATCTAAACCAGCGGCAGTAGTATATTCACTCTGTGTTCCACCAAAATTATCTCTATCTTTTTCTCTAAAAAAGAATTTATCTTTTCCAGCATAAACACTAAAATACAACCGATCTTTTTCAGAAATTTTATGATTAATTTTAGCATTGATATCATGGAAAAAATATCCAAGTCCACCACTCCCTCCATCGGATTCAAATTCATTTTTAATAAGTGGCCTGGTCAATAAATCAATATACGTTCTTCGACCAGAAATAATCAGCGATGTTTTGTCTTTTTTGATTGGACCTTCGAGGGTTAATTTAGAAGCAATCAATCCAATCGTTCCCGTACCGTGCCAGTCGTTCATATCTCCTTCTTTCATATTAATTTCAATCACCGAAGAAAGTCGACCACCATAACGAGCAGGAAATCCACCTTTGGTCAGCGTCACATCTTTGATCGCATCGGCATTGAAAACAGAAAAGAAACCAAAAAGATGAGAAGCATTATAGACGGGTACGCCATCTAAAAGAATCAGGTTTTGATCAGGACTTCCCCCTCGAACATACAATCCGTTTTGACCTTCTCCACCAGACTGAATTCCAGGAAGCAATTGTAAGGCTTTGAGTACATCTACTTCACCAAAGAGGGCAGGAATTTGTTTGATTTGTGCGACCGGTACCTCTACCGTACTCATTCGTGTACGTTCTTCAATTCGGTCTGTTTTTTTAGCGACGACTTCTACTTCTTCAAAAGATAGTTCTGCTGCTAAATCAATATTGAGTGTAATATTTTTATCTAAATACAAAGAAAGGTTTTGGTCTTTATAACCAATATAGCTGACGGTAAGTAAGACACTATCTTTAGGCAAGGTAAGGCTATAAAAGCCGTAAGTATTGGAGACCGCTCCTTTTCCAGAAACATAATCATAGACATTGGCGGTGATCAGTTTTTCACCTGAATCTACATCTTGGATATATCCGCTGATGGTAAAAGTTTGAGCGTCTTGGGCAGTGAGTTGATGGCTACATATAATAAGCAGTAGCCACAACGGGAGGGTTGTCTTCATAAATATAGTTTTAGTTTTTTAAAAAATAGCTTTCGATCAATAACGCATTAAAGATAATCTTTGTCACCTTAGATTGGTGTTAATTTTTATTTAAAATTTTCTTAGCTGCTTTTTTCATCTCCCAGCCACCAAAATTACCAGACGTCATCATCAATAAATTTTGTTCTTTCCAACCAAAGCGATTTAGTGCATTTTCTAGGGTAGAAAAATCATTTTGAATAACGGTCAGATTAGGATGGTTGAATGCTTTTTGAATATCTGCGGGTTTTATATTGGGTAATTTTTTCATTTTCAAAGTATGCTCGCTATAATAAACGAATGCTCGGTCAGCTGCTTGTAAGGAGTTTTTATAATGGGGCAGAAATTTTTTATTCAAACTACTAAAAGTATGTAGTTCTACACAGGCGATCAGTTTCCTTTTAGGATATTGAGCTTGCATTGCTTCGGTGGTTGCCTTAACTTTAGAAGGAGCGTGAGCAAAATCTTTATAAGCCACCGCCGTATCTGTTTTACACAAAAAATCTAGTCGTTTGGCTGCGCCTTTAAATGATTTGATTGCTTTAAAAAAGTCTGTTGATGAAATGCCAAGTCCCTGACATAAAAAGAAAGCAGCTTGAAGGTTTTGTAAATTGTGGGCACCAAAAATCTTAAGTGGAATTTTCTTTCCACTTTCGTTTAATAATATTGTTTTGTTTTTTTCCACTGAAAACTCAAATCCTTGATATGGAATCACCTCACAACGAATCGAAGGGTCAGCCATTAATTTGGGTAAATGTGGGTCGTTTTGGTAATAAAAGAGTTTTCCTGACGCTGGCATTGACTGAGCCAATAAGAGAAACTGTTTTTTATAATCTTCAAAATCAGGAAAAACGTTGATATGATCCCAAGCGATTCCCGTGATAACCGCCAAATCGGGTAAATAATGTAAGAATTTAGGGCGTCGATCAATCGGAGAGCTTAAATATTCGTCTCCTTCAATGATCGTAACCGGAGCATCTGAGAAGCGAGCCATGGTTTCAAAACCATCCAATTGAGCACCGACTAAATAATCGAAGTCTTTTTGATGATGTTTAAGAACATGCATTACCATGCTGGTTGTAGTTGTTTTGCCATGACTACCGGCAATAACCACCCGTTTTTGGGCCTTCGCCTGTTCATAAACATAAGCTGGATAGCTATAAATAGGA
Source organism: Saprospiraceae bacterium (assembly GCA_023300665.1). Taxonomy (GTDB): domain Bacteria; phylum Bacteroidota; class Bacteroidia; order Chitinophagales; family Saprospiraceae; genus JALZUU01. The sequence goes on from JALZUU010000108.1 coordinate 3,431, forward strand.
ATCTTAAGCTCCTTAGCTCTTTTCAACTCTGGGTTATCAGGACGCGCATGCATTCCAAGAATCACTAGATCTAGTTCTTTAGTGATACGATCTGGGTTCCAGCCCATTTTTTCAGGAAGTAATCCCTTGGCAGCAAGACGATCTCGCGCTGGATTGTAAACCTCATCATCTGAACCACTAACGGTATGATGATTGTAATATAAAGCTAGAGCGATATTGTGCATAGCACTGCCTCCAATGGCAATCAAATGAATACGCATTTGTTTAAGTTATGTAAGGTGAAAGACACTGAACATTGTCTCAAGCGGACAAGTTAGTATAATATCCATGATTTTAATCACGTTATTTTGATGTAATTTATATCTTTTAATGTACTTTTGTTCCATTTATTAATCTATCTACAATGAAATTATTAAAAAAGTCAAAAAAACTTCTACCTTTTATTATATTTGCTGTAACAACTATCAGTTTTTCCAGTTGTAATAGAGGACTGGGTTGCCCAACTTTTTCTCTTGGAGATACAATCGAGGTGCTTTCCACTCAAACTCAACAAATAGATCCACAATTTCTTATTGAATAACCTTTAAGTATTTCACTAAAACCACTTGAAATAGATTCAAACCACTTGAAATAGACTCAAAGCACTTGAAATAGACTCAAAGAATTAATTTTTGCCCCTACTAAACTTTTTTTGGGAAAAGGGTGTTTTTTACACTGTACATTTAAAAAAGGCTAAAATCATGGACATCCAAACATATGGGGTGTACCTAACGGACGATGGTTCTCACTCTATAATTTCAGAACAATTTAAAGAGAGTTATCATTCCCGACACGGTGCCCTTAAGGAAAGTTTGCACGTATTTATTAATGCTGGTCTAAAAGCATTAGATAAAAAAGAAACTATCAATATTTTAGAAGTTGGTTTAGGTACTGGGCTCAATGCTTGGTTAACGATGCTGGAAAATAAAACGCTCCATAAAACTATTCACTTCACAGGTATTGAACCTTATCCTATCTCTAAGGAGATGGCGGAATCTCTCAACTACCCTACCGTAGCAGAGAAAACTGATACGACAGAATGTTTCTTAAAGATTCATAAAGAAGATTGGGAAACTCCTATCACATTTGACGATAACTTCACCCTTACAAAATCAAAGACAACTTTAGAAGATTTTTCTTCTGATCAAAAATTTGATCTAGTCTATTTTGATGCTTTTGCTCCTAATGCTCAACCAGAATTATGGACGGAGGCTATTTTTCAAAAGATTTTTGACATAATGGCTCCTGGTGGCATAATGGTTACTTATTGTGCGAAAGGAACGGTTAAACGTGGTTTAAAAGGAATTGGTTTTACCGTAGAAACATTGGAAGGCCCTCCTGGTAAAAGAGAAATGACTAGAGCAGTTAAGCCTGCTTAATTATTTTAATACTGATAAATAACTACTAAAAAAAAGAAAAGCGTAAGAGGTAAAATCTCTTACGCTTTTTTCATTACCTCTTGCTTCTAAAAATAAAGTATTAGATAGTACGACCTAAAGAAATATAATGACCTTTCATCATTTTTCCAAACAAAATTAGTAGGCTTTAGCTAGCGCCTCAACCCATAAATTCATAACAGGTTATGCTTGTTCCTCTTTAGTTTCTTTTTCTCTTACATCTCTATTTTTAGAGTGGATAATCAATCTTAAGGACTGGTCGTAAGTAAAATAATTCCATACCCAATTGATAAAGACGAAAAGTCTATTTTTCATACCAATTAAAGAAAATAAGTGGACAAATAGCCAAATGATCCAAGCAAAAAAGCCTTGAAATTTTAATCGAGGCAGATCTACCACCGCACGGTTTCTTCCGATGGTAGCCATAGATCCAAGGTTTTTATATTTAAAAGGTTTAGCGGGTTTTCCTTTCGTAAATAGTTTAAAGTTATTGGCTAGATTTTTTGCCTGTTGGATAGCGACCTGAGCCACTTGTGGATGTCCTTTTGGATAATCAGGTTCTTCCATATAAGCAATATCGCCAATCGCATATACCTCATCAAGTCCTGCTACTCTATTTTCACGATCTACTTGAATTCTTCCTCCCCAGACAATACTGTCTTCTGGTAAACCTTTGATCGTGTTTCCTTTAATTCCTGCGGCCCAAATAACTTTATTTGCTCGAATTTTCTCTCCTCCTTTGATATAAACAACTTTTCCATCAAAGTCTTCTACTCTAGAATTTAGCTTGATTATTACGTCTAATTTTTTTAGAAAATCTTCAGATTTTTGCGAAGCTTCTTTAGACATTCCTTTTAACAAACAGTTTCCTCCTTGAATCAGGTAAATATCTATTTCTTTACAATCCAATTCTGGATAATCTTTGGGTAGAATATATTTTTTCATTTCTGCCAAAGCCCCTGCGACTTCTACGCCTGTTGGTCCACCTCCTACAATGACAATATCAATCAATCCTTGTCGCTCTTCATTGTCTGTTGTCGTAATTGCGCGTTCATAATCAGAGAAGATTTTATTTCTAAGCGTTAGTGCCTCTCCTACTGTTTTCATAGGAAAAGCCTTTCTCGCAATCTGTTCGTTACCGAAAAAATTAGTGTCTGCACCAATGGCTATCACCAAATGGTCATAATCTAATCCACCCAACGAAGTATGAATTCGTTTCTGATCTGTATCTACTTTGGTAACGGTAGTCACTCGGATAAAAACATTTTTCCTTTTTTGAAATAACTTTCGTAGCGGAAATAAAATAGAAGAAGTTTCCAGTCCTGCCATGGCTACCTGATAAAATAAAGGCTGAAATTGATGGAAATTATTTTTATCAATCAAAACTACTTGATAATTTAACTTCGACATCTTATCTGCCAGATTGAGCCCAGCAAATCCACCTCCAACAATTACAATACGAGGTTGGGTAGCATTTGGAATATTAATATTAGCAGCTGACATAGAAAATGATTATGTGGTTACAAATTTTAGTAGACTTTATTCTAATTTAAACCTTTTTACGGAATGATAGGCCATTAGTTTTCAACTAAAAGCTGTTTAAAAATCTAACTTCAATGGTAAAAATAATATTTTTTGTATTTAAGCGGTGATTGTATTATCTTTCGGATCAATTATGAAATTATTAATCGTTTTATTTTCACCCTTATAAACCAAAAGAACATGGCTGACGAACTAAATGAAGAACTAAAAAAAATTAAAACGGGTATAGCTAGCAAGCTAAAAAATGCTGTTCTAGATTTTACGACCTTAGAAGTAACGACGCTAACGGGAGAAGTAAAACATATTATGGATGGAAATAGCAAAAAATTTCTATCGACAGAAAATATTTTGAAGAAAATAAAAACAACTGCCGAAGGAGAGGTCGACTTGATTGCGCATACTCAAATTCATTTTGATCACGATACTATTAATTTCGTAAAAGCCGGAATGAAAAAATCTGAAAAAGAATTATTTCTACTACACCAAGATGCGATCCGTTCAGCTAACGAAGGACGAAATGGTTTCTTAGGATTATTGCAAAAAATTATTGTTTAATCAAAAAAAACATACTACTGGACATTTCTTCCATTTTCTGCCTCCCAGCCTCCTGAAAGAGTGGTCGCAAACGCGCAAATATCTAGTAGTATGCAAAAAAACTTTAAACCAAATGGGCAGCAACTTCTGATAGAGCTTGCTGCCTATTTTATTAATAATAACATTTTAAACTTCTATTTTAACTACTTCTATGGCTTCTATCAATCACACTGTTAAAGACCGTTTTTTACGGTACGTAAAAATTGACACCCAATCAGATGCTAGCTCGGATTCGATTCCCTCTACTCCTAAACAAAAAAACCTTGGAAAAATTCTCGTGGAAGAACTACTCGAAATGGGAATCACCGATGCACATCTTGACGAATGGGGATATGTATACGCCACCATTCCAGCCACGACAAATAAAAAGAAGGTCCCTGTAATTTGCTTTTGTTCTCACATGGATACCGCACCTGATTGCACTGGAACGAATGTGCGCCCCATTGTTCACGAAAATTGGGATGGTAGTGATATCGCCCTACCCGATGATCCAGAGATTGTCATTAGCATCAAAAAACGACCAGCGCTTAAAGATCAAATTGGAAAAGATTTGATCACTGCTAGTGGTACCACTTTGCTAGGTGCCGATAATAAATCAGGGCTAGCTGCTATCATGGATGCCGCTAACCACTTGATGGCTCATCCAGAAATTCAACATGGAAAAATTCGTTTACTATTTACGCCAGATGAAGAAATTGGTCGAGGGGTGCAAAAAGTAGACATGGAAAAGCTGGGAGCAGATTTCGGATATACGGTAGATGGCGAAACGGTAGGTTCTTTAGAAAACGAAACTTTTAGTGCAGACGGTGCTAAAATCGAAATCGAAGGTGTTAGTATCCATCCTGGTTTTGCGAAAGGTAAAATGGAACATGCGATAAAGATTGCTTCGGCGATTATCGACCGTTTGCCAAAGGATCGTTTGTCTCCTGAATCAACTTCTGGAAAAGAAGGATTCCTCCATCCTACTTCTATCAGCGGTATGTTGGAAAAAGCAACGATTACTTTTATTGTTCGGGATTTCGTGACGGCTAATTTAAAAAAGCACGAAGATTTTCTTCAAAAAATCATCGACGAAGTGTTGACGGATTATCCAAATTCGACAGCAAAGCTTACGATCACGGAGCAGTACAGAAATATGAAAGAGATTCTTGATCTACATCCACAGGTGGTGGCTAATGCTGCAAAAGCAATTGAGCGGATTGGCCTAAAACCGATTCCTTCAAGTATTAGAGGAGGAACAGATGGTTCGAGGTTGTCTTTTATGGGACTACCTTGTCCTAATATTTTTGCAGGAGAATATGCCTTTCATGGAAAAGAAGAATATACTTCAGTTCAAGACATGGAAAAATCCGCGGAGATGATTATAGAAATTGCAAAGATTTGGGCGGAAGAGAAAAATGCATAAAAAAAAAGTCAAAGTGCATGAAATTAATCATGCATTTTGACTCTTTAAAAACCACTAATATTTTTCGTTTTGATGAGGTTAGTAGATTTCTCTAATAACTTCTTTGTAAGCCTTTTTTAGTTCTTTTGTACAAAATTTGTTTCAGGGAAAGCAGGAGAATTTAGTTTTTTGATTTTGAATACTTCAATATCATTTTGTAATTTCAATGCCAACTGATAAGTACCAACTGGTAGCTCGCTAGTAGGAACTTCGATTTCGTTGATGCCTTTGGTCACTGCAGTTTCTCCTTTAATCATCAAGTCTCCCATATTGGTCATTACTCGATAAGAAAAAGCACCATCTGTTTTACAATCTACTTTAGCACGGTAATTTTCGTGGGTAGCAGAAGCAGCTACTTGGTTCATATAGAACTTAGCATTTTCTCCTTTTTCGCTTAATACAACTTCGTGTGTAAAACTTCCTTTTCCATCGTTTTCTACATTAACTAAACGGTAGAATACTCTCATTCCTTTTTCCTGCTTATCAAAATAATGATATTCTCGATTTTCTTCATCAGAATTAGTCGCAGGTAAGGTTGCTAAAGTAGTATAGTTAATTCCATCACGAGATTTTTCAATCATAAATAAGGAACAGTCAATCTCACTAGAAGTAGTCCAAGTTAATTTATTTCCTTCTTCCACTTTTTCTCCTTTTAACAAAGAAGTATAAACAACAGAAACAGTTGTAAATGATACAAGAAAGAAAGATATAGCAACAAACATACAGGCAAAAGCCAACAGGTTGCGATTTTTAAATGTAGGATAATTCATGTTCGGGAGTTTAATTTGTCTAATAATATCTTAAGTCTTGAAAAAACTATGCCACCTATTTCACACTTTAGACAAATTAAATATATTTTACAGATATATATCACTAAAAAAAAGGGAGTTATACGTGTAATTGAGCATAAATATATTTTTTTTACCATTAATTACCTTAATTATTTTTCGGTCTTCTCTGTCACATCTGATCCTGTTTTTTTATAAACTTCTTTTTGGTGGTTAATGGATTCTTGGTGAATCGCGTGTAAATAAGTGGTAATAAACCCCTGACTTAATCCCTTCTTTTCTCCTTGAATGATCGCCTGTTCTAGAATATCGTTAAAGCGGCTGGATTGTAAAATAGAGATGTTATTACGTTTTTTATAGGCACCAATAGCATCCGCTAATTTCATACGACTGGCAATCAGATTAATAATTTCTTCGTCTAATTCATCAATCTGATTTCTCAAATCTCCAATATTTTGGTTGACTTGCGAATCATTAGAGTTTTCTTCTCGAATTATCAGCTTATCAACCAAGTCTTTAAAAACGGCTGGTGTAATTTGTTGGGCAGCATCACTCCAAGCCTCATCTGGCGTACAGTGTGTTTCGGTCATAATTCCAGCATAATTCAAATCCATTGCCTGCTGAGCAATTTCTCCTAGGTTGTCTCGTCGACCACAGATATGGCTATTATCACAGATCATTAGTAAATCTGGAAAACGCCGTTTGAGTTCGATGGCAATTTGCCAACGCGGTACGTTTCGAAATTTAGTTTCTCCGTGTGAGGAAAACCCACGGTGAATAACGCCAATTCGGTGTAGTCCTGCTTTGTAAATTCTTTCAATTGCGCCAATCCATAATCCTAAATCCGGGTTAATTGGATTTTTGATAAGAATCGGTTTATCTACTCCTTCTAAAGCATCTGCAATTTCTTGAACAGAGAATGGATTTACCGTTGTTCGCGCTCCTAGCCAAAGTAAATCTACGTCATTTTTTAAGGCATGGAAAACATGAGCCGTATTGGCAACTTCCGTACAAGTTTTAAAACCAAATTCTGACTTAACTTTTTTTAGCCACTTCAATCCTTCTTTTCCTACTCCCTCAAATGAATTGGGTCGAGTCCGTGGCTTCCAAATTCCTGCACGATAAAAATCGACAGATTGTCCGGCGGCTTTTAATTGACGGGCGGTTTCCATCACTTGTTCTTCAGTTTCTGCGCTACAAGGTCCGGCAATGATAACGGGACGTTTGGTCGACTGCGACAATAGCGGTTTAAAATTCATTTTCATTATTTTAAAATTTTTCGGATTGAGTTTGCTTTTTCAATCAGTTCATAAATTTTTGTAAAATCTTTTTTTATTAAACAGGTTCTAAATTGGGCGAGCGAATTAATATGTTCGTCCAATACGTCTAATAAGTTTTCTTGGTTTTGTTCAAAAATAGGTACCCACATATTTGGTGTACTTTTCGCCAAGCGGACGGTGGAGGAAAACCCACCACTTGCTAATTCAAAAATTCGGGCCTCATTTTTTTCTTTTTCTAATACGGTTAAAGCAAGTGCAAAAGCAGATAAATGAGAAATATGAGAAACATAAGCCGCATGCACATCATGATCTTTTGGATTCATATTGACCAATTTCATGTCCATGGTTCGGTACATTTTTTCAACTAAAGCAACTGCTGCTGGATCGCTTTTTTCAACTTCACATAATACACAAGCTTTTCCATCAAAAAGATTTGGAATCGCTGCTTCTGGTCCAGAATGTTCTGTACCTGCCATGGGATGCGTTCCAACAAAACGATCTCGTTGTGGATGATCAGTCACCACTTCCAAAATTTTTTCTTTAGTTGATCCTACATCAAGCACTACTTGATTGGTTACTTGATCAAGAATTTTTGGTAGTAAACTAACCATACTATCTACTGGAATCGCAACGATCACTAAATCTGCTTTCCGAATTCCTTCTGCTAAATCCATCGTTTCATCGAGTAACCGACGACGGAATGCTTTATCTATATTTTCTGAATTATGATCTACTCCAATTATGGTTTTTGCAAATCCATTTTCTTTTAAACTGATGGCCAACGATCCACCTATCAATCCCAAACCAACAACTGTTACTATCATTTTTTTATTTTTTCTTTTTGCTAGGGTATTCAATTAACGAAAAAAATTTCTGCACTTTTTACGAAATACTGCGACCGCTCTACGGTCGAAACCTCCGACACAAAACCTTGGCTAACATACTTTGATCTCGCTGAGATCATAGCTTCGAGAGAGAACATGACTGCAGAGCGGTCAAATTATGTTAGCTAACGTTGTTAGTGTTAAACGAACGACCACAGAGTGGTCGCAGTATTATATATATATTTTCAAAAAAAACAGAAGAAATTTTTCCTTGTTGTAGGGTAGATTAAACACCCTTGCTTCTTGCTTCTTGCTTCTTGCTTCTTGCTTCTTGCTTCTTGCTTCTTGCTTCTTGCTTCTTGCTTCTTGCTTCTTGCTTCTTGCTTCTTGCGAC
>JALZUU010000109.1 GCA_023300665.1 Saprospiraceae bacterium
TTGTGAAAATGAACGTGATAAAAATGGGGGCTGTCCCTTTTCTTGACAGAGGGACAGACGAATGATATCAAGTCGAGGGGCAGACGAATGATATCACCCAAGACTTGCTGTATTAAAAGAATATTGTAATTAATGATGAGTGAGCATAACTTCCTTCAGAGTTCCAAATCATGCCTAAAAGTCACAGATGATGGAGTTTTGTTGTGTCACCGAAAGCCTAGTAGTCGAATGCTCTTTGGCCTTCTCTCGCTGTTGTTAATCTGTCCTATGATGGGGGCCTCTTTCGTGTTGTATGTTATGATATTAGAATTGTTGGACGGTTTTGCGTTTGTTTGTATTGTGGTTTTAATAGTGTTTTCTATTGCTTTGATAATAGGGGCTGCTTGCTTTACATGGTTGCAAGGACTGGCATTCAGTTTTAATTCTAGCTACAAAAAAGGTCGTTATCAGCTTAAGAATGGCTTACTTAGAATGAGTATTAATAATATGGAGCAGGATACTCCGTTAATAGTTAATATATGTCACATGCGCGGTGATTATGGTTATAGAATTCATTTGCCTAGTAAATTAGGGATTCCTCTTATGATTCAACCAAGCGTTATTGTAGGATCAGAAAATGATACGCTTAAAAAAGTCAAAGATCTTATTGAGTGGTTAGAGAGTAATGGAATTAAAGCTACGAAAATATAACGTAAGCGTCTCAATTAAAAAATCAGGCCTGTCACGAATGGCACGGAAAAAATGGGGTCTTCCATGAGAAGGGGATGTCAGTGGTTTAAAATTCATTTTTGAGATCCTGTTATTTTAGTGGTATGAATACATTGAACAAGGTGTATACTTGGAGCATGGATCTAAGTGGGATCATGCAAGGAGCAGGGGGAGACGGAGGACTTCTCGTTGTACTGACAAACCGGACAAATGGCCTTATAAAGGAAAAGGGTGGAAACCAGGTGATATTATAATAGATGGTTTTTTGGCAGATCGTAGATCACCAAAAAATAAATCTGGGCAAGTTTCCAATGCTCCACCAAATTGCAATTATGCTCAATAACCTTAAAAAACCTTTTTTGATTTTAGCAGGAATATTAATCTTATCAACTTTTGCATTATACAAAAAAGGGATTGTTTTGAATTCTCCAATGAGGATGAGGGCCGAGCACAGTATTGTGTTGCCTGAATCAGCAGATGAAATACAATATGATCATTTTTTCAACATATCCATTATGGGAGATTTTCAAATGGAGGTTACTTTCACTATTGAAAAATCTGATTTACCATATATTCTGAATCAGTTTGAAGAACTAGAACTTAGCCAAGAAGATAAGAAATTGAGGGGTTTTGACCTTCCGCCAAAGTCATTTCAACAAGAGGTAGATTACTTGAGATGTTTTTCAAAGGACGGAAATATAGCTTTCGTTGTGATTTATGATCTTGATAAATCTAAGATCTCTGATAAGGTAGGGATACATTTAGTTACCATTTGGAATTGATTGTGAACTATTAGATTGCCCGTCCCGAATGGCACGACCCTAAGCACTTTTTCGGTAACGGGTTCGGTGTTGGATCTCCCTAAAAAGGTATCTAGGTTTATTGAGTAGCTGGAAGTTTTTAGGCCTCCTTTTCCGCGCGCGAGGTTCTTGCCTGTATGGGTGAATGTGGAGTTGGTATTCTGCGCAGTTTTCAAAGGCATTAAATTTACTTGTTCCTTCATGAGACAACGCGATCTTAAAAAGGCAACGAATGAGAAGGCGTGCTTCTATTTGGATGTGTTGAGGCGCAGGAGAGAAGCAAGGCTGATAGCCGAGATTAAGCATGAACCCTTTTTCCTTGTATAAACAAAGGTTTAAGTACCTGTGTTTATCGAAAACTCTTTTACGGTCGTGACATTCGGGACAGACGAATGATATTCATAAATTTATGAAGTTAATAGGCGCATTTTGTATTTTTCATATTTTAAGCTTTATAGGTTTAGGAGAGCAAAAGGTTGCTTTATACGCCGCGGCTGAATTCGTAGATCTTCGAGTGAAAGGTAATGATGGAGCTTTACTGTTTGGAGAAGCACTACAAACGTGGGATAAATCAATAAATTTAAATGAATTGGAGGAGGCAATTGACCCAACTAGAGGGTTTTACTTTCCTACTTTTAGACACTCTTCTAATTTCATTGTTAAATTGGGTAAGGAATCCATCTACTTAGAGCTTTTTTATTATGCTGATTACATATCTGACGAAGCTCGAATTCGTCCTTTAAAGGAGAAAGACGATGGAGGTTACTCATTTGAAGGAGGCGGAGTTTTTTACGAAATGAATTCAGTTTTAACGATTTTTGGTATAGAGAAAGCATTTACCTTGCAGAATATGAAAAACAACTTTCTGATTTTTTCTGATGACAAAAACATTAGAGCGTTATCGACTAGAATGAACCAAAAAAATGTGGTCGAGACCTTTGGAGTACCCAGTACAGTTTTAATAAATAATATTGGCAATGAGACGTATATCTACACCTTTCCTGACTTTTTGAAAGAGAAGCTAGAAGAGGGTTCATTTTTAATTACGAGGTCGTTTGACTTCGATTTTGATTCTAAGAAAGTAGATGGTAATTTAGTTAGTTTGCATGCGTGCCTCCTTGGGAATAAACTTAAGCGCGAGCTACCAATATATATTGAAAGCCCAAAAAAAGAATAGCGGCTCGCATATTGAGAAAAATATTAAAAATATGGGGTCTTTCCCTTAGTATGCAAAGATCCACTCGACTATAAGGTGTTCATTTGATTAATTCGATGTATGAGACAAGCCCGTATGAAAGCGCCTTCTCATCACGAGAGGGCTTATCACCATTGTGTATCACGGATCGTAAACCGTGATTACGTGCTGAAGGAG
>JALZUU010000110.1 GCA_023300665.1 Saprospiraceae bacterium
TGTTGTTTTGATAGTCGAAAAGATCGAATAAACTATTTTGAAAAATTAAATATGATTTCATTAAGTTGAAGCGCATGCGCAGAGCGGTCGCAGTATTTCGTAAAAGTGCAGAAGTTTTTTTGTTAATTAAACTCCCTAGCCATAAGTAATAGCATCTCAAAGCTAATAGATAGGTTATGCTTAAATTATGCCTAAATCTCTGTTCCGGTGGCAAAATTGATTAAACCCTGTATAAGCTTTCCCAATTAATTTTATTTTTGTGGATTATTAACTCCAATAGTTGTTTAAATATATCAATATGAAAATCGGTATCATTCGCGAAGAAAAAAATCCACCAGATTCTAGAGTCCCTTTGAATCCTATTCAATGTCGAGACTTAATGAATCGTTATCCAATAGAAATCCTTGTCGCTCCTTCTTCGACGCGTTGTTTTAAGGATGAAGAATACGAAGCTCAGGGTATTAAGATGCAATCAGACCTTAGTGATTGTGAGGTATTAATGGGTGTAAAGGAAGTGCCTGCCTCTTCCTTAATTTCTGACAAAGTTTATTTTTTCTTTTCTCATACGATCAAAGAACAACCTTATAATCGGTCATTATTACAAACGATTATAAAAAAGAATATTCAATTGGTCGACTATGAAGTCCTAACCAACGATCAAGGTCAGCGATTGATTGCGTTTGGTGTATTTGCAGGTATGGTAGGGGCACACAATGGTGTTTTGACCTATGGTCGCCGTACCAGTACACTTGATTTACCAAGGATGCATAGCTTTTTTGATTACGCAGCAGCGAAGGAAGCTTACGCAAAAATGCGTTTACCTAGCTTCCGAACCGTTCTGACAGGAACTGGGCGAGTTGCTTCAGGCGCAGCAAAAGTCTTGGAAGATATGGGAATTCGTAAAGTGTCTTGTGAAGATTATCTAACTACTGATTATAAGGAGGCGGTATTTACGCAGTTGTGTTGCCAAGATTATGTGGCTCGAAAAGATGGAAAAGATTTTAAGAATCTAGATTTCTACCAAAACCCTAGTGATTTTAAAAATGTCTTTCTCCCCTACGCACGCCGCAGTGATTTGATGATCAATGGTATCTATTGGGATAATGCGGCTCCTGCCTTTTTTAGTCAAGATGATATGCTAGATTCCGACTTTGGTATCCAAGTAATTGCTGATGTTACTTGTGATATTGCACCAGTAGCCTCTATTCCTGCTACCATAAAAGCATCTACTATCGCAAAACCAATATTTGGCTATGATCCCAGAACGGGCGAAGAAACAACTCCTCATCAATCACAGATGATAGATATGATGACCATCGATAATCTTCCTAATGAATTGCCTAGAGATGCTTCTACTTCATTTGGTCAACAATTTAGTGATCATATTATTGAGGCATTATTAAATAAAAAAAATAGCCCGATTATTCAACGTGCTAGTGTGACTAAAGATGGAGCATTAGGGCCTCACTTTAAATATTTAACTGAATATGTAGAAAAAATGGTCTAAAAGATTTAAAAATTGATTAATTTTCACTTTATTTAATTAAACACAAAGCTCTACTAATCAATTGCTTAATTATTTAAAATGTAATATTTACACAAATAAACTATGTTCATTCTTATTGTTTTTTCAATCTTTTACAACCTCTTCCCTTACCTAAATTTACTATTGTAAATTACGAAGTACAATTTTATAACCATAAAAATTTTATTGATATGAAAAACAAAAAAATGAACATCCGTGATCTTAAGATCAGCCAAAATGCACTTCCTACTAACGACCTTCAGAAAATTAAGGGAGGACTTGGTGATCCACCTCCAATCGGTCAGGTGGTTGAGATCTAAAGAGTAAATAAGAAAAATACTTTGTACAAAGTACGTAGGTGGTCCGCATTGCTTCTTTAAAATGCGAGCCACCTCTTATTCTATATAAAATTTAGATTCTCTAGGCATTCTATAAATTCAAAATACCTGTGTAATCTCAAAAATTTCCTTGTCGTTATTAGTTATTTTTTGCGTCTCCTATCTTTAAAGAGTCGCCGTAGAAAGGAATCTTGCCCGTAGTTAGTTTTTTTTTCAAACACACATCCGTCTATAAAATCATTAGATCAATTTCTACTAATGATTTTCACCAACAAAATTATTCTAGTGCCTTGAGCAGTAGTGTCCTCTAACCTTTAGTTGACTTAAGAATTTATTTGTACAGTGTATGATATGTGGTTCGTTGCTTTCCGTACGGACCACTATTTCCACCGATCAAAAAAATATACTACTCCCCTATTTTGTCACACACTCAATTAATTTTTAGATAAAAAACTTACGATGTTTTTTTCGATCCGATTTTGAATATTGGCAGCATCCGCTTTTTTAAATTTCTTTCCTGTCAAAATTTCATAGAGTTTGATATAACGATCTGAAACCATTTGCACAAAATCATCCGGCATTTCGGGCATTACTTGACCTTCTTTTCCTTGAAATCCATTTTCCATTAGCCATTCTCGAACAAACTCTTTAGAGAGCTGAAGCTGACGTTCCCCTGCGGCCTGTCGTTCGGCATATCCATCTTGATAAAAATATCGAGAACTATCTGGTGTATGAATTTCATCAATCAAGAAGATCTTTCCATCCTTTTTACCAAATTCATATTTCGTGTCGACGAGGATCAAACCACGCTCTGCCGCCATCTGCGTACCGATTGCGAAAAGCTTCCGAGTATATGCTTCTAGTTGTAAATATTCCTTCTCAGGGACAATTCCTTGCCTTATAATCTCTTCTCTCGAAATATCTTCATCATGTCCTTCTTCTGCTTTCGTAGCTGGTGTGATAATTGGTGAAGGGAAAGCATCATTTTCACGCATTCCTTCAGGTAGCGATACGCCACACAATAGACGATCACCCGCCTTATAGGTTCTCCAAGCATGTCCGGTACAATACCCACGGATGACCATCTCTACGCGATAAGGTGTACAAGCATGTCCAGCCGTTACGTTAGGATCAGGGTGTGCAGCTACCCAATTTGGAACTGCTTCGGCAGTAGCCGATAAAAAATGTGCGGCAATCTGATTCAACACTTGCCCCTTACAAGGAATTGGGCGTGGTAGAACATGATCAAAGGAAGAGATTCGATCTGAAGCAACCATCACCAATTGATCAGCAATGGTATAAACATCTCTTACTTTTCCACGATAAAAATTTGTTTGACCAGGAAGATTAAAATTTGTTTCGATCAGCGCGCGTTCTTCAATAGAGGACATAATATTTTATTTTTGTAAAAAATCTTATAACTTAACTTTACCCAAATACTTCATTCTGAATATTTTCTACAAATGTAACTGCTTTCTACTTAAAAATGAAAATCAAATATCTCCTCTTAGTTGCTGGCATCCTAATAAGTTGTCAGAGTCAGTCTCTTCAAGCATTAGAACAACTGCTGGAAAATTTCGAATCGGAGCTATTCTTAGTTTTCCCAGATTATGCGACAGCAATGGGTAAACCAAATGCGATAGATATTCTGATAATTCCAACTAAAAAAAGGCTAAAGGAAAATCTAGATTTTTGTCAAGGGTACTTAGAGGAGTTTAAAAAATTTAAATTATTTGATAATCAAGAAGTACTGAATCAACAAAGAATTGAAAAAATAGAAATTTTAGAAGGGATGATTAGACAAATGACTGGCCCTCGGTCTCCTTTCAATGATCCAGGCTTTTATGATGTATACCCTGCGCTTGCTTGGAGAATTTCACAATTGACTCAATATCCAGATTCCATCAATACAAACTTGTTATTAAAGACTTTAACTAAGGTTCCAATCTATTTTTCTCATGCAAAAGCAAATCTCGATGATCCCAACATTAGTAGGACAATCGCAGCGATTGATTTACAGGAAAAGGCTTTTAATTTTTTAAGAACGACTGTGTGGGAAAAGATAGGTTCTTTACCTCAAAATACTAGTAGAAAGAAAATAACAATAGCGCACGAAAGCGCAAAAATTGCAGTACAAGATTATACTGTTTTTTGCAAAAGTATTTTAATAGAATTAAAAAAATTAGAACAAGTCTCCGATGATTAGGAGTTAAGAACTTCTAGATATATTTAGCTTGATTACGATCAAGTATGACATCTTTTAGTTCTTTTAGAATAGAATATTCCTCAGGCATCACTTTTTTAATGGCTTCTTTAACCGCAAAATAAGTCCCTTGTTCAAGGTCTGGGAATTTTTGTTTGATATGATCTTTAACGATCTTAACATCTTCTTTTATAACGCCACGAATAGATGGAATCTCATGCCACTCACCTTCTATTGCATAAACACGATGTGTTGCACCATCTTCATTTGCAACCGGATCTAGCTCGATTACCTCATCATTATCTGTCAACTCACAGCTTCGACATTGGTCGAGTATCCCTTGAGGAACTTTCCAACCGTTTTCTTCAGAATTGACTAAAAAAACTTCTAATCCTTTTTTATTTACTCTGTAAATAATTACTCTCGCGTGATCAATGATATCCATACTCTTAATGTATTGATTAAATTCCTTTCGGAAGGTATGTAAATATAGCAGTCAAGGTTTAAAATGGTTGTTTTCCTAAGTATTGAAACAATCGCTTCTTATAAAGGTTTGATTATCTGCAACAAATGTACAAATTCATCTCTATTTTAATAGAAAAAAGCAAAATTGTTTCAAAAACAATAAAAAATCCCGAGTAAAAGTTGCCTTTTACTCAGGATTTGGTGAATTATTAGCGCGTTTCCGCTAACTGCAATATATTTTTAACCTAAAAAATTTAGATATCTGTTTTAGGTCGTTTTGACTTTTTTTCTAATTTTGGAAGTTTTTCGCCAAAATCTTGCATCAATTTCTCTAAGAAGCCCCAATCTTGCTGTGACAACTCATTCATTTGTAGTTGCATCAGATCAATTAAAGCGTTAAAATCTGTTGAATCAGAAGCGAGTTGTTCAAATTCCTTTAGGTTTTCAGCAAGTGGTGTCACCCCTTTTTGCATGAGTGAGTCCTTCATTTCTAATGAATTGCCCATCAACCCTTGAAACTCGGTCATTAATCTTTGCATTTCCTGAGTCATCTCTTCGAGTTGACCTTGAATTTTATCGGCATCGGTTTGTGCATTTAACTGAAAGGTAGATCCAGCTAGCACCATTAAAATAATCAGTATCTTTTTCATAATTAAAATGATTTCTTTTTAGACGCCACTTAAACGTCATAGATACATCGCCTTATTATGAAAAAGACTTAAATTCATGTTAAAATTCGTTAACTAAAGAGGCGAAGTAGTCATTTTAGAAAGCGATTCCTCCTCCGCTTTATACAAAGTCTTCTTCTGCCAATACAGGTAGCGGTACTTCCTTTCGTAAAATTTCCCAAATAGAAAGCGACAAAATCAGCTCCTCATCAGCTGAGTCCATTTGATTGACAAATTCAAAAGCTCGATCATTACTACTAAATTCTTGATCCAAAGTTGGTTTTAAGAGACCAGCCACTTCACGGTCTTTAATGATAATAGGTAGGGTGAGTTCATCATCCGTTCGATTGATTCGGGCGGTCAGTTGTTTAGTCTCTGGATTCAGTAGCCTCCCATCCTCTTTTATCAATCCTAGTGGTTGGCCATTTACTGAAACAGCAACTGCTTTTTCGCGGATGCGATATTGAAATTCTCGATCCGCGGTTCGAGCGTAAAGCACTGCATTTTTCTTATTACCAAAATATTGCTTAAATGAATAAGCAATCAGAGGCTCTTGGTAAATACTCGTCAGAATACCTTTTGCTGTTTTGACGATTCCTTTTTTCACCTCTTTATTGATATTATTAAATGAAAGTAAATCTAACTCTTCTTTTTTCCAATCCACCAATTCATCCATCCATGGCTGAATCTCTTCTTTCATTTTATCTACGTCCGTCTGAACTTTTGATTGTCCGGGCGTAAAATTAGAGAGCATCATATACATCAAAAATATGATGGCAAATGTTACGCCTGTTAAAATTATAATAGTAATGATAAACCCCATAAAAAATTATTGATATAGACTAAGTATTTATGTTCTTATTACATTGTGTACTTAGCTATTTGTTGGTTTTAAATTTAATTTCAGTCCAAATTTAGCAGGATCTAAAAAATGTTTTTTTCTTTCTGTTAATTTTTTCTTTTCTATTTCTGATAACACTTTAAAATCACTGGATAAGATCGCATCAATTTCTTTGATAATTTTTTCAGCGGATGCGCCATATTCTCCAGTAGGAGCATTCAAAATATCTTTCAACAATTTCATTTTTAATTTTAAAACTGGATTACGAAACAGTTGTTGTTCTGCCATAAGTTTTTCCATTCGCTTTAGGGTCGACAAATGTTTCCCTTCCCCCAACAAACTAAAACCACCATAATCCCAAGTCTGTTCAAACCAAATAGGATAAAAACTTTCTATTTCTTCACCAGCATTGATAAAATTAATAAATTCAAAAAATACATCGTCTT
>JALZUU010000111.1 GCA_023300665.1 Saprospiraceae bacterium
TGAGCCACCGCATATTCGATACTAGCAATAGAAGAGTTATTTGCAACATTACCAGCAACTCGGATAACAAATAGTTCACCCAAACCAGCATCAAACGCCAATTCTGGTACTACTCTACTGTCCGCACAACTTAAGATAATGGCATAAGGTTCTTGCCCTGCGGTTAGGGTAGAACGACGAGAGCTGTTTTGTAGTTTTCCGTCTAATTTGTCGTTAACAAAGTTCTTGTTGCCTGCTTCTAGCCGGCCGATTACTTCTTGAATAGTCATAAATAAATATTTAATAAAATAATTAAGTTTGATATCTCTCTATCAAGCACTTGAATAAGCACTTATTTAAAATAGTAAAATACAAAAAAACTAACAAAAAAAGAAAAACCTAGTTCGCGCGGAACTAGGTTTTTTTTATTTTTTTTGTTTAAGTTTTTATATTGGGACGTAATTATTTCTCATTTAAATTGAGCTTGATCTTCTTTTGTAGATCGGTTACGGTGTCTTTAAAGATCATATCGGTATCTAGTAGGTCCTGAACGGCCTTGCAAGAGTAAATAACCGTAGAATGATCTCTTCCTCCAAAGTTCTCACCAATGGCTTTGAGCGACTTATTGGTTAGATTTTTTGCTAAATACATGGATAATTGGCGCGCAATTACGATTCCACGCTTTCGAGTTTGTCCTTTAAGTTTTTCAACAGGAACATCGAAGTGATCTGCCACTAAATTTTGAATAAATTCAACCGTGATTTCTTTAGACATCTGGTTGACAAAGTTCTTGATCACCTCTTTGGCTAGCTCTAAATCGATCTCTCGGCGATTCAAAGAAGACTGTGCTACAAGACTGATCAGTACCCCTTCTAGTTCTCGAATATTATTTTTAATATTATAACAAATGAACTCTGTTACATCATGTGGAATATCCAATCCTTCTTGATCCATCTTAGACGCTAAAATCGCCATTCTAGTCTCAAGGTCGGGTGTACCCAGATCAGCAGATAGACCCCACTTAAAACGAGAAATCAAGCGTTCTTCCATACCATCCAAATCTTTTGGTGGACGATCTGAAGTCATGATGATTTGCTTACCGTTTTGGTGTAGTTGATTAAAGATATGGAAGAAGATTTCCTGTGTTTTCTGCTTGTTGGCCAAAAACTGAATATCATCTACGATTAATACATCAATCAGTTGGTAGAAATTGACAAAATCATTGACCGCGTTATTACGGATAGAATCGATGATCTGATTGGTAAATTTTTCAGAAGAAACATAAAGCACCGTTTTACCTTGCTGTTCTTTGAGTACTTGGTTACCGATGGCTTGCGCCAAATGGGTTTTTCCAAGTCCTACATCACCAAAAAGAACCAATGGATTGAAAGCTGTTCCACCGGGTTTAGCTGCAACAGCCATTCCTGCAGAACGAGCAAGTCGATTACAATCACCTTCGATAAAATTTTCGAAGATATAAGAAGCATTCAATTGTGGATCAATCTTCAACTTCCGAATCCCAGGAATAACAAAAGGATTTTTTATGTTTCCGGTATCCACCGAACCAGGAGTATTAGCGTCGCTTTTATCAGTTGCTGCAATAGCCGTAGGAACTTGAGCAGATTTTGACATTAGAATTTGGTATTCTAATCGTCCCATATCGCCAAGTTCTTGTCGTATAGTTCTTTTCAGCAAAGCCACGTAGTGTTCTTCTAACCATTCGTAGAAAAACTTATTGGGTACCTGAATCGTCAGAGCACCCTCATCCAACCTGACCGGTCGAATGGGTTCAAACCACGTTTTAAAGCTTTGCGAATTGACATTTTTACGAATCGTTCGCAGACAGCTATCCCACACTGTAGCACAATCTTTAATCATTGTTCAGATTAATTAAACCCATAAAGGGGGTCATAAGATAATAAATTAGATCCGTGTAGTTCGTTTCTCAAGTATTCATAGTATAGAGAAGTAGTTGGCGACTTAAAAAGTGTGTAGAGAAGTCAGCCATTCTCAAATTTGCGGGAGATTAAAATATTCGTCCTTGTTTTTGAGGACTACAAAAGTGATAAAATTAGTTCGTAATAAAAAATGAAACAATAGACTTCTTCACATAATTATTTTTATAATTAGTAATTATTTAATTGATGTAATGTTACTAATGACAAACAGCCCAAAATAAGCAAAAAAAGGATGCGTTTGAGTATCAGTTTGTTATGCAACTTAACAATATATATACTCGTCAATTATAGGGTAATCTATCTAAAACAGCCTTAAATTAAAGGTAAAAAACAAATATCACTAAAGTTAAAATTTTAAATAAAAAAATATATCATTAACGATTTAACAATAAAAAGATAAAAAATAAATTCAACTACTCTAAATACTTCATTCTTTTATCCCTATAATCTGACCTTTTATCACCAGATTGTCAAATCTTATTTTGAAGCTGTTTAATTGAAAAAAAGGTGTGTAACAAATTATGCTCGGTCGATCGGATGTGTATATTTTCCTAGATGTACTTGTTTTTGTCCAGCTTTCCGATCCGAAAAATATTTTTCCAAACTAAATGTACTAGAACTAAAAGCAATTTCTTCCCAAGGAATTTCTGTTTCTTTAAACATTTCCACCTCTAAACTTTCTACCCCCGCGGCATAATTCAAATCAGGCATCTCCGCTAAAAAGTGCAGATATACTTGATTTATTTTTGGAATATTAAAAACAGTATGTAAACTAGTCACACTCACTCGGATTCCAGCTTCCTCCCATACTTCTCGTGCGGCGCCCTCCTCTACGGTTTCTCCATTTTCTAAATAACCACCTGGTAAATTCCACAAGCCTTTCCCAGGTTCGATAGCTCTTCGGCACAACATGACCTGATCGTTCCAAATAGGAATACATCCCACTACCATATTAGGGTTTTGATAATGAATGCTTTCACATTGATCACAAAAAAAACGAGGATGGGTATCTCCCGGAATATCTTTTAAAGAGACGGTATGTCCGCAGTTGCTGCAAAATTTCATAATCGGTCAATAAACTTATCCAGACGAGCTAAGTCTTCTGGGTGATCAATGGCAATAGATTCTAAATTCGTTTCGGTGATCCCTATTTTTAGTCCATTGGCCAACCACCGCAGTTGTTCCAATTTTTCAGCTTCCTCTAATGGATGAGGGGCAAGCGCAGTAATCCGCTGCAAAGCAGTTGCCCGATAAATATAAAGGCCAATATGCTTTCGATAAATAGCACTAACCTTCGAATCTCTTTGATAAGGAATCGGAGAACGGCTAAAATAGAGTGCTTGTGCATCCGTGCTAGTTACGACTTTTACCACATTTGGGTTTTGAATTAAACCCGTATCGGTAATCTGCTTTGCCATCGTAGCAATCTCAAGACTTGGTTTTTCTCGAATAAACCGAACCAATTGATTAATCTGTTCAGGAAATATATAGGGTTCGTCTCCTTGAATATTCATGATCAATTCCGCCTTCGAATAGTTTAAAGCAGCTTCTGCTACCCGATCTGTTCCACTTAGGTGATCTCGACGAGTCATCACTACTCGACCACCAAAAGCTTGCACCGCTTCCTGAATCCGAGCATCATCCGTCGCTACCACCACCAAATCTAGTTCCTTCGCTTCACTGGCTCGTTCATAAACTCGCTGAATCATGGTTTTACCACCAATATCTACCAATGGCTTGCCTGGAAAGCGTACTGAATCATATCTTGCGGGAATTATTCCAACCGTCTGCATATTTTTTACTTAAAAAACCTTAATTTTATATATTATGTGAGTCAGGAGTTAAAACCAAAGTTAGCTTATAAAAGGCTTTTGGCATTTAGCTTTTGGCTATTTGCTTCACTCTATCGCGATAGAAGAGGGCAAATAGCAAAAAAACAAAGTCAATTGAAATGATCTAGTCAAT
>JALZUU010000112.1 GCA_023300665.1 Saprospiraceae bacterium
TTATAGCGATTGAATGAGTTTCGATATGGGTTAAATCCTCGGTATCGGTTACGATTTCCAAGAATAATCGTTACGCCACTATTTCCAAAGCTATTATAAGGATTATAAAAGTTAGAAGCATAGATCGCACGACCAGGTACAGCATAACGATCATAGTAGTAACTATCTACGTAAGCTGGCGAATAGAAGCCAAACCCAGAGTAAGGACGGCTGAATCGACGAATTCGCGAAGTGTAATAATAATCGTAATCATCATCATCGTAGCTCGCTGCATCAAAATCGTCCTCTTGCGAAGCATCCTCTTGGTAATCATCGTAAGAAGTTTCGTAGGTTGCCTCCGTATCATTTGAAGGATCAAAATAAACGTCGTCGTACTGCGCAATTGCGGTAGCTCCAAATCCAAATAAGAAAAGGGCGACTAAAAAGGTTGATAATTTATACATTTTCATAAGAATAAGTTTTAATGTAATTATGTGACTCTCTTACAAGTTACAGGTACAATTTATTACTTTTGTAGGACTTTTTTAGTTAAAAAACTATTAAAGTTGAATTTTTGTTTTCAAAAGTCGGTTAAGTACCAAAAGAAATAGTCTTAAAATCACTATTTAGACGCTAAGAGTACAATCTACGTCACAAATATAAAATTTAATAATTAGTTAAAATTCTAAAAACATAAAATTTATGTCTAAAGTAATTACCAGTCGGACAGAAGATTATTCTGCGTGGTATAATGATATCGTAAGAAAAGCTGGTTTAGCTGACCACTCAGCCGTTAGAGGCTGTATGGTTATAAAACCTGATGGCTTTGGTATCTGGGAAAATATAAAGGCTCAATTGGACAAAATGTTCAAAGAAACAGGGCATGTTAATGCTTATTTCCCATTATTTATTCCAAAAAGCTTTTTAAGCAAGGAAGCAGAGCACGTAGAAGGTTTCGCCAAAGAGTGTGCCGTAGTTACGCATCACCGGTTGATGAATGACCCAAATGGTAATGGTGTCGTGGTAGATCCTTCAGCAAAATTAGAAGAAGAACTAATTGTTCGACCAACTTCTGAGACCATCATCTGGAATACCTATAAAGACTGGATCAAATCTTATCGAGACTTACCACTATTGATTAATCAATGGGCCAACGTTGTCCGCTGGGAGATGAGAACTCGTTTATTTTTACGAACTGCAGAGTTTTTGTGGCAAGAAGGACACACGGCTCATACTACCTCTGAGGAAGCAGTGACAGAAACACTCACCATGCTTGATGTATACGCTAAGTTTGCCGAAGAGTATATGGCGATGCCGGTTATTAAAGGAGTAAAGTCTGCCAACGAAAGATTTGCAGGAGCATTAGATACTTATACCATCGAAGCTTTGATGCAGGATGGTAAAGCCTTACAAGCTGGAACTTCTCACTTTTTAGGGCAAAATTTTGCGAAAGCTTTTGATGTGAAGTTTCTCAACCAAAATCAAAAAGAAGAATATGTCTGGGCTACGTCTTGGGGTGTTTCTACTCGATTGATGGGAGGATTGATCATGACACATTCGGATGATCAAGGTCTAGTAGTTCCTCCAAAGTTGGCAATGACACAAGTGGTAATTGTTCCAATTCCAAAGCCTGCAGCAGCAATTGATGAAGCAGCAGAGAAAATAATGAAGGAATTAAAAGCACTTGGTATTTCAGTTAAATATGATACTGATCCAAAAAAGCGACCTGGATTTAAGTTTGCTGAACATGAACTAAAAGGTGTTCCAGTACGATTAGGCATTGGTAATCGCGATCTTGAAAAAGGTCAAGTCGAAGTTGCTCGCCGAGATACACAGGAAAAATCTAGTCAACCACTAGAAGGCATCGCTGAATATGTTCGTCAATTATTAGATGATATTCAGGATAACCTTTTTAATCGAGCGAAAGCTTACCGAGATTCACATATTACCTCTGTGGATAACATGGAGGACTTTAAAGCTACTTTAGACGAAAAAGGTGGTTTTGTACTTGCTCATTGGGATGGTACTACAGAGACGGAAAAGAAGATTAAAGATCTCACTAAAGCAACACTCCGTTGTATCCCTCTAGATGCAAAAGAAGAAGATGGTAATTGTGTACTAACAGGAAAGCCTTCTAAGAAACGAGTGCTATTTGCTAGAGCCTACTAGAAAAGCGCTATTCTTCAATATTAAAAGCTATGAATGACGCTGAGTCATTCATAGCTTTTTTTATTCTAATAAAACGATATTTATCAAATTAAAAACAACTATATAAATCAATTTAATAAAATATTATTTGGCTTTATGTAAAAAATTCCTTATATTGTTTGAAAGGCCTATTTCCATACCCTATTTTAAGACCCGTTTTATTTACTAATCACTTTAAACACCTTGCCATGAAGACACATCAACGAGAAATTTTGATTTATTACAATCCAGAGTCTAGTGCCGATCGTAGGACGATCGCACATGCACAGGGCCTTACCCGCCATATTAAAACCTATAAGTTTGGTCAAACGCCTTCTACTCATACAAGCTGGTCGCAGATTATTGGACAGTTAGATCTACATCCAAAGGACTTAATGAACAAGGCACATCCCTACTATCAGGAGCATATTCGTGGCCGTGAATTTAATCGACAAGGTTATTTAAAAATTCTAAGTCATAATCCTGGTCTATTAAAAGCACCAATTGCTATTAGAGGAGATCGTGCGGTACTTTGCACCAGTCCTACTGATATATACAGACTTATACATGGAAAAACTCCTACGGAGGTGTAATCACAGTTATTACATTGATGACTTTATCATCATCCATAACTCTGACCACCCTCTAATGGTCAGATGACTTATTTCATTCCAATCTAGGAATAATAATTGAAGGTCTGTCGGCCCCTTAAGCGGTTTCCGTTTAGGGGGTTTTTATTTTTAATCTTTTTTATCAAAATCTCTCTGGATATTAATTTATTTAGAAGTTATGTGAATCAGGAGGTGAAATTTAATTTAAAAAAACACAAAATGTTTTATTTTCTTAGGATAAATCAAGGCTTTTTGTTACCTTTGTAAATGGATATCCTATTCACTATTTTCATTGAAAATTTAGTGTCAGAAAAACCACTTTTTATCAATTCAAAAAACAACTATTATGGCATTTGACGTTGAAGGTCGTCTGTACAAAAAATTTGAAACTACTCAGGTTACCGAAAAATTTAAGAAAAGAGAATTTGTGCTAGAAATTGAAGATGGCGCTTACACTCAAATGGTTAAAATGCAGCTTACGCAGAATAACTGTGAAAAATTGGACCCGTTCGAAGTAGATGACCAACTAAAGGTTACTTTTTCTCTTCGTGGACGTGAATATACCAAAGAAGGAAGAACCTCTTACTTCACGAATCTAGATGCTTGGAGAATTGAAAAGGCTGGTGGTCAAACGAATGCAGACGCTCCTAGTGCAAGCATGGATTCTTTCCCTTCTGTAGCCGATGAGCCAGCTAGCACAGGCGGAGTAGATGATGATCTACCATTCTAAGATAAAATCATAGCAATCAGAAGTTTTATGACTTTAACGCTATTTTAAATTTTCTACTATATCAACAGACCCAAAATAATTGTATTTTGGGTCTGTTCTATTTTTAGATATTCTCTGATTTTTTTAGTTGAAGTATATGCGTTATCTAATCTTATTTACTACTCTACTCTTTTTTGGTGAACCGCTTTCGGGCCAGCAATGGTTTGTAGGAATCGAAACGGCATGGTCGGACTCTTTTGTAGAGTGGAAACTTTATACAGAAGGAGAAGCGGAAGAAGATTCTGATGAAATAGAAGCATCTGGTGAATTAGAGCTTCGCTGGAAAAATCAAGACAATTGGACGGAGTGGGATTACGAGATCGGCGATGAACGCGGTCAGATTGCACAGGCCTCTCGCACTCGTCCCAACCAATGGGAAGTTCGAGGTGATGGTGGTCTTGTGACCATGCGTCCTCGATGGAGTAACGATCTTACAGAATGGAAAATTACCGGTAGTGATGCCTCTTTTGTGTTTAAAAGTAAGTGGCGTAACAACCTCGACGAATGGACCATCGTCGATGATCGTTACGGCCATTTCTCGTTAAAAACTGCCTGGGAACGTGATCCCCGACAATGGGATATCTATGATGAACTTGACGAGGAAATTCCTGTCAATATAAAAATGGCGATGATTTTTATCGCTACTTATTATAGCTCTCCTAAGCAATGAAAAATAAATAACTTGATCCAATTGGGTGCATCTTCTAGGTTTAGCCTTCGTTATTTTTCTCAGCCAGCCAACAAGGATGTCTTTAAAAAATGCCTTGACTAAACTTAGAATATTTTCCCACTTGGGCTAACTTATTTAATTTTCATTCCTAAGATCTGATCTGAATGCTGCTTAGCTTTCACTTTTTGAATTACTTGCTCAATCTTTCCTTTTCCATCAATTACAAAAGTCGTTCGGTGTAGGCCATCAGAGGTCTTTCCCATAAATTTCTTAGGTCCCCAAATTCCATAAGCCTCGATTACCTTTCGTTCGGTATCCGCTAGCAAAGGAAAAGGTAGATCGTGCTTGGCAATAAAGTTTTGGTGCTTTTTTTCAGAATCAGGACTGACTCCAAGTAATTCGTATCCTTTATCTTTTAGATCTTGATAAGCATCTCGTAGATTGCAAGCTTCCACGGTACAAGTTGGTGTATTATCTCTTGGATAGAAAAAGAGAATCAACTTCTTTCCTTTATAGTCTTTAAGTGTTACTGTTTCTCCGTTCTCATTCACACTCGTAAAATCCGGTGCTTTATCACCCGGTTGTAGATTTGTCATAATAATTGATTTGTTTAGAAATCAAATAGAATCTACGCCAAATAGTTCATGAAAAACTGGTTTTTATGGACATGCACCCGGAGTAAAGGAAGGAACTCCAACAGCAGTAGCTTCACAATCATTATTGTAGGTAACATTATTGCAACCACAAACTGGATCAAAAACAGTTACACAAAGAATTGGAAGCGCTGGCCCTAATTCGCATAGCTCATCATCAGATTTATTACAGGCCATTAGAAATAATAAACAGAGAAGAAAAAAAACAGACAATTGAATTAGATTTTTCATGGCTAATTTTTTTGTAAATAAAAATAAATAATCTTACTTGTTTAGACAGACCTTTATCATAAAAGGTTGGGCTGTATTTTATCTAATTTAATATTTAAATTCTTTTTCAAAAATCGTTTCATTTTTTCGATCGTCTCTGACGACCAATCGTAGTTGATGCGTCCCTTTTGTTAAGTCTTTCGAAAACCGATGTATCAAGAGGTCGTTCTTTGCATCGTATTCCATTAATATCCAATTTCCATCAATATAGGCATCATACTCAATCTGTTTTACGTTAGGAGCAGTCGAAAAATTATCTGTTACTTTAAAACTCATTCGATTATAACCTACCATATTTCTACTGAATTTTTCTGGAGAAATTTTAGGTGCCTCGGTATCTACCATCACACTAAAATCTCCCAAGTCTCGAACTTTTGTAATCAGTCGATTGCCCTCCCATTTTCCACCACAAGTAATCATTTTTTGATTGGGTTGACAATAGGCGATAAACGCTTTTTCGCGTAGTCCTTCTGGTAGATCCACTGGACGAATGGCCAAGTTAAAATACTTATGTACTGGTGTTTTATAATCGTGTAAATGATGAATCATGGAATAAACACCTGCTGAATTTTCAATGGTTGTATGATATTTAAAATATAGATTTTCATACAAAGTACCATTGGGCATCGATAATGAAAAATCGGCTGTTTCGATGACATTGGCTTGATCATAAGGCAGTAGATAATTATAAGAACGTGCAGGTGGTTCAGGTACCTCAGCACGGCGTACCCAAAACTCCAACACCTGATCATTGCCAGCTACATCTGAGGCGTTTATTTGAATTTTAGTGGCTTTGTTTTTTGATAATTGAATAACCCCTTTGTCCTGTTTATTTTCATAAATCGATAAACGATTTCCTGGCAATTCATAAAACCGATTGATGTATGCTTTTTCACTAACTTGCTCTTCATAATCTAAATGCGCATTGATGTAACGAGATTCATTGAATGCAAAAGTTTCCATCTCAAAACCATAAACGGGTTGATCATCTTTCGTCATCGTCATTTTATAAACACCATTCCAATTTGGAGCCAATGACATATGATCATACGCTTTGAGTCCTACGCCAATTCTCCATGCACCAATTAATAAAGTATCGCCACTAACTCGATATCCTTTACCACCTTTTTTTACTTTAACCGTTTTTGTACTAATGGTTTCGAGTTTATCATTTAGTGAATAAATTTTTAATTCATGAAGCTTGGGTGCTAATTTATCTTTGGCTTCTAAGCCGAATAAAAGCGGATTAATCGGTTTGGAGGTGCCAGTATCACGAATTTCAAAATGGAGGTGTGGACCATAGGATCGTCCGGATAATCCCATTTTCCCTAATTCCTCTCCCTTTTTTAAATTAAATTTTCCAGCCTCTGGGTAGAGTTCTATTTCAAAAGTCTTTCTTCTTTTTTGTGCTGCTTTTACATAACGAGCTACTGCTTCTGGGAAGTTGCCCAAATGCGCATAAACTGAAGTGTAACCATTTGGATGATTGACATATAATACATTTCCATAGCCACCTGATTGCACTTTTATTCTAGCAATATAACCATCAGCAACTGCCAAGATAGGTTGTCCTGTTTTACCATTATGCGCTTTGATATCAATTCCAGCATGAAGATGATTGGAGCGAAGTTCACCAAAGGTTCCAGATAATTTGATAGGAGTATTTACTGGAGATCGAAAATAATTTTGTGGATATTCTCGGGTAGGTTCACTTTCCGTAAAGGCAAATAAAAACCATAAGCTTCCCATTAAAATAATAAGAGAGAGTAATTTGTTCATCATGATTGTTTTTTAAAACCAAAACGTAGCACAGAGATAAGTTTTTTT
>JALZUU010000113.1 GCA_023300665.1 Saprospiraceae bacterium
CCATTAGTAGCAACTGCTGCCGGACAAGGTTTAGGGTCTGCGCAAGATGCATCTCAATTAGGATTAGGTTGTATGACTTTGGCTGAAAATGATATCAATCAAACGCCAATAGATACGGACGTTTCTGGTAATGTATTAACGAACGATAGCGACCCAACTGGTGACAATCAATTCTTAGAATCTGTTAGTTTCTTAGATGAACAGGGTAATGAAATTATTGGTCAAATTGGAGGAAGTCCTACGGATGTTTATGATGAAAATGGTGTCCTAGCTGGTACGATGTCTATCTATTCAGATGGTAGTTATGATTTTGATCCTACGCCTACTTTTATTGGTGAAGTACCGATGAGTTATGTAGTTGAA
This sequence comes from Saprospiraceae bacterium, assembly GCA_023300665.1. GTDB lineage: Bacteria > Bacteroidota > Bacteroidia > Chitinophagales > Saprospiraceae > JALZUU01. The sequence goes on from JALZUU010000113.1 coordinate 364, forward strand.
GATACGAATGGAGCTACGGATGTTGCTACTTTAGTTATTGAAGTAATCCCATTCAATCATCCAACTACAAATCAAGCACCTATTGCAAACGATGATACTAATACGACTGAAATGGATATCAATATTTCTGGAAATGTTATTACCCCTAATGACCATGACCTAGAAAATAATGAGCTAACGATTAGTGAAATTCTTGCAGATACAGATGGTGATGGAATTGAAGAAGAACCACTTGTTGTTGGAACTGGGTCAGTAATTTATGGTGAGAATGTGATGGGTAATCCTGTGATGGCAGGAGTAATTACTTTGAATAATGATGGTAATTATGACTATGACCCTGCACCTGAATTTTCTGGAAAGCTATCTATTGATTATACAATTACTGATGGCCATGATGGAGAAGACGAAGCGAACTTAACCATCTTGGTTTTACCTAATGCTGGTAATCAGAGTTTTGCGAATGACGATCTAAGTACTGGTAATGTAGATGTTTCACAATCAGGAAATATCTTAGATAATGATTCAGATCCAGAGTATGACTTCCAAGTTGTAAGTGAAGCAAAGGATAATTTTGGTGCGCCGATAATCATAGATGGAGCAACTGAAAATCAATTGCGAAGCAACGGTTCGGTGGTATTAAATACGGATGGTTCTTTCGTTTACTCACCTGGACCAGGATTTATAGGAACAGAAACGGTTGCTTATGTAATGTGTGATAATGTAAGACCAGAAGCAGCCTGTGATACGGCGACTTTATATCTAACAACCTTGCCATTCAACAGTCTAGATGCTACGGATGATTTTAATAACACACCTTTTGAAACACCGTTAACGGCCTGCGTTGGTACTAATGATTTGGATCCAGAAGATAATGAGCTAACCTTTTCTTTGACAAGTATCAATGGAGGAATGCATCTTAATACTGGGTATGTAATTATGGAGCCGAATGGTATGTACGATTATTTCCCTGGTAGTGGTTTTAGCGGTTTCACTCAATTTGAATATCAAGTTTGTGACGACGGAGTTCCTGCACTTTGTGATACTTCATTGGTTTACTTAAAAGTATTACCAGCTATTAGTGCAGAAACAATTCAATTAGTAGCCAACCCAGATGCGCATACCATTGAAGCTGGACAAACTGGAACTGGAAATGTGATGTTCAATGATCTTGATCCAGATGATTTGAGCCCAGCGGTTACAACGGTTGTTAATAATGTTAATGTAGGAGGAGTAGACGATAATGGTAACTATGTGTTCCCTGCAGGATTGATGAATCTAATGGGAGATGGAAACTATTCTTTTACACCAGTTCCTGGATTTACAGGAATGGTTAGTCAACCTTATGCACTATGTAATGCTCAAGCCCCTGCGGTTTGCGACAATACCGAACTAATGATAAAAGTAATACCTGATGTTGGTAATACAACCTTTGCGAATGATGATGCAGTTATTACAGATGCAGGTGTTACAGTTATTGGTAATATCTTGGCGAACGATACCGATAGTGAAATGGATACTCAGTCAGTTTCTGATTATATGATCGATAGTGATGGAGATGGAATGCCAGATATTTCGGGTGCTATTGGCCGTCCTAGTTTGGTGAGTGGTACCGACAATATGGGAGATTTTGTTGCGGATGCAGGGATGTTAACTTTAAACCTTGATGGAAGTTATACCTTTGTTCCAACGGATGAATTTAAGGGTAACTTGAATATTCCATATACAGTTTGTGATGATGGGGTAGATGTTGCTTGTGCGAATGCTACCTTGATTATTTCGATATTAGATGCTCAACGAGATTATGGAGATGAGCCAGTAGGATATCCTGTAGCATGGCATCGAGCGGTGTCGGATGTGGATGGTGACAACCAATTAGATGGTCCAACAGATGTTTGGTTAGGTATGCAAACTAGTTTTGAATCTAGTTCTACTGATGCGAATGTTGGTGATCAATTTGATGATGCCATCAGTTTTGGAACAGGTCCTGGACAGTTTCCTTTATTTCCAGAGGCTGGACAATCTTATGATGTTCATATTACAGTAAACTCTTCTCAACCAGATCTTGTATACTACGGAATGTGGATTGATTGGAACGAAGATGGTGTTTATGATGATTTCTATACTGGATCACAACAGACGGCTAGTCCTGCCATTGCAACGGCTACCATCACCGCTCCGGCTTCAACGACCGGTACGATTAACGTAAGAGTAAGAGCGGATGATAATCCATTTTTAGCAGGCGACTTTACGGGTGGAAAGACCAATGGAGAAGCGGAAGATTTTCAAGCACTTGTTGTATTACCAGTCGAACTAGGAAGTTTTGTCGGTCGTGCGAATGGTTGTTTAGTAGATCTTCAATGGCATACAGAATCTGAAGAAAACTTCTCTCATTTTGAAGTACAACGTAGTGAGAATGGTCGTGATTTTGAAAAGCTAACAGAACTAACTGGAACAGGAGGAGAAGGAGTGGCTCGTAGTTATAGCTATTTAGATAAAAATGCTTTAGAGGAAAATTACTACCGACTAAAGATGATTGATTTAGATGGTTCTGTTGATTTCTCTAGAGTGATAAATGTAAAAACTGATTGTGGAAATAAAGAGGAATTTTCTTTGTATCCTAACCCAGGAGTGGTTGGTGATGGTGTATTGAATCTACGCTTTAAATCTACAACAGGTGAAGCGCATATTCAAATTGCCGACATGAAAGGGCAAGTGATTAGACGAGTAGTGATTGAAGCGGATATCAATGAGGTAAATACTTTACAGATGGATGTTGCAGAGTTACGAGAAGGTAGCTATTATCTTCAGTTGAGAGATGGCGTTACGGAATATTCTAAAACCTTTATTTTGATAGATAAGAATTAATGAGATGATAATATAACAACTTCATGTTTAAAAAAAATAATGCGCATGTTTTTTTCTAGTTGAAAATAGCTCATTATTGGATTAACATTATTGTTAAAGTCTATTATTCCTTGTAAAAAGTCGCTTCGAATTTTCTTTCGGAGCGGCTTTTTTATTTGAATTTTTAACGTTTTTTAAGTCGATAAACGATATTTATTTTTATAAACGAAATTTTCGTTGTGTATTTACATTGTCACTTTTAAAAGATGAAAAATGAAAAAACACTTAAATAGAAATGAAGAAACGGTAATGCGTGTTCTTTGGAAATTAGACAAGGCATTTTTAAAGGAAATCGTTGACGGATTTCCAGACCCCAAATTACCTTCTACTACTATTGCATCTATGATAAAAAAATTAGAATTAATGGGGCTCATTAGCCACAAGACTTACAATAAATCACATCAATATTTTCCAGTACTAAAGGAAGAAGAATACAAACATATTGAGCTGAGGAATATGGTGAATACTTATTTTAATTCTTCTCTTTCTGAAATGGTTTCCTTCTTTATGAAAAAAGAGAATACAGACTTGTCAGAGCTGGAAAAATTGTACAAAGAAATTAAATCTAAAAACAAATGATTGTTTCCTTTTTTATTTACCTGCTCAAAGCTTCGGTTTGTTTAGGTCTCTTTTATGGCTTCTATTTTTTTGCGCTTAGAAAAGAAAATTTTTTTCAGCTCAATAGAGCTTATTTACTTATAACTGTTCTTTCTTCATTTTTACTTCCTTATATAGATTTGAACTTGAATTTAAGTATTGAAACTTTATCCTATGTTGGGTTTGAGACAAGAATATTGGATGATTTACCGAAAGGAAAGGCGGAAGGTTGGGGGGTTGAAAAAATATTATTGGCTATATATCTATTGGGAGTATTTGCGATGATTTTTAAAACAGTACTAAGTCTTTTTTATATCATCTATCTTAGATTTACAAATAGCACTATAAAGAAAATAGACCATTGTTTGGTAAAAATTAATACTTCAGATTCCGTCTTTTCTTTTCTAAATATGATTTTTTGGAATGATGAATTGGATTATTCAAATGATGAAGCAGATCAAATATTACGTCATGAACTCGTACATGTTCACCAAAAACACAGTTTAGATATACTTTTTCTAACGTCTGTTAATATAATTTTTTGGTTTAATCCAATAGCTTATTGGTATAAAAAGAGCATGGAAAATACACATGAATTTATTGCAGATTTTGAGTTGTATCAAAAACAAAATTTTCAACTACGTTATGTCGATTTACTAATGAAAGAGGCGAAAGCTAAACGCAGTCATACACTCTCGATCACCCATATGTTTCTCAATGATCAATTGATCAGTCGGTTGAAAATGATAAAAGACAGCGACAAAAAATCTAATAAAAACAAGTTGCTGACTTCGATACCACTTGCTTTATTAATGATTTTCCTTTTTAACTGTAATGGAAAAATAGCTGCCTCCTACTATGATAATGTAGATCCATTTGATCTAAAATCTGGCACAATACTCCAAGCCGCTGATATTGATGAAAATGGAATGATTAACTTAAAAGATGGAAGAATTGTCACGGTAGATGAATTTAGAAATATAGTTGTTGAACGAAGAAAAGAAGAAGGTGCACCAGTATCGAAAGACCAAGTTTATATTGTTCCAAAAGAATGGCTGAAAAAAAATATCTCGTATCCTGATAAAGAAAATAATTTTAAAAATAAAAAAACTAAATAATGATTTCTAAGAATATCATCCTTACCTGTTTTCTTTTGTGTTTTTCTCAATGTATGTTAATCGCACAACAGCATGATAAAAAAATGTTTCGCAAAGCAACAAAACAAGCGTGGAATTACTTCGAAGATGGAGCATATGGAAAAGCAGCAACAGCTTATAAAAAAATCCTTGCTAACTATCCCAAAAGAGCCTATTCTTATCAATATCTCAATGCGGCCATTTCTTTTGCAGAATTAAAAAATGAAAAAGAGACTGTTTTCTATTTGAATAACTTGGCAGAAGTAGCGTCACGTTCAGAAATGGAACAAGCGAAATCAGCCTCCGTTTTGCAAGAATTCCACGCTGAAAAATGGTGGAAGGATTTAATGAATGCCTTTGATCAAAGATTGGAAGGATTGATTAATCATCATAAAACGTTGACGATTTTCAACCAAAATAGAAAATTTGCCTACAGTGCCATCAGAATTTCTGCAAAGAAAGATACCCTTGCTAATACCAAAATTTATCTTGTACCTGATGGAACAGGTTGGGGGAATCAAGCAGCTTCACAAAGTCAAATTCTTTGCCATTACAATTTTAGTAAACAAGATTCCCTGGATCATATTTCTGAAGTCAAAGAAATTGTTACTCCAGATTTTTGGCTCCGAGTTGATACAACTGGTATCATTGAAAATGAAGAAGAAATATGGATGCATCCTTTTCGGTATAATGAATTTTTTAAAACAGAATTAGCTCCCTTTCCACTCGTGAGATTTCCAATTAGCCATGAGTCTATGGTGGATAGGCGTTCGGAAATCGTAATCATGAAAAACTGGGGAACTTATAGTCCGACTATAACAGCTCAAAAATATTTTTATGAAGGAACAGAACAGAAAAAATACGCTTTTAGCGGAGACATTAAATGTCATAAATTTATGGCTTATGGACACAACTCCGTTCACGGAATTAGCCACTTAGAATATTACTTCCACGAAGAATATGGCTTTACAGAAATGAATTACCTGACTTATGATAATGAAATTATTCAATTCAAAATTGAGAAGATAGTTTCAGTTAATAAGAAATAGCAATTACCGAACTATTGTTATATAATTGCATTGTTTTAAAAAACACCAATTTCAGCAGTCCATTTAATTACTAAAACACGAGTGGTTGTATCATCCACTTTAAAACGTTCATCCAAACGATGATCTACAATCCAACAAATTACGCCATTACTTTCTAACAACCAAGTGCGTTCTTTTTCAAGAATAGATAGTTTTTTATCAGAAAAATAATCCTGTACTTTTTTATGTTGACCATTCATCCCGAAAGGTTGAAATTGGTCTCCATTTTTCCAACGACGAAGTTTAAGCGGAAAAACCAATTTTGCTAAATCCATACAAACAACATTAGTAGCCATTGGAAATTGCGTAGGTCTTTCATCTAAATGTGTCAGGTGTAATTTTCCTTTTGGTAAATGAATTTCTTCTTGATCGTATTCAATTAAATATTCAGATTGGCCATCTGCTTGATGGTCGTTTAATGGTTGAACAACATATTGTTCATGATCAATAATCAAACGATGTGAACTACTGATAAACTGGCTACCAGATTTTCCGCCATTGAGTAATTGCATGACCTGACTAGAATTAAACCCAAAAGGACGAAGTAGTTCATAAAGAATGGTTTCTTTTGCTGGATAATATTCTAGCAATTTAAAATCTAAGGTAGAAGTCTGTTCATTACGACGCATGATCTGTTGGCGAATGCCGTTGATCGCCCAAAGATAGATTGTCTCCACATCTCGTAAATGATTAAAAGTTTGTCTAGACGTTTTTTCCAAAGAAGGATTAATTTCTTTTAATACTGGAATAATCTGATGTCGAATTTTATTTCGCATATACTTATCCGTTGCATTAGAGGCGTCTTCTCGATAAGCGATTTCATGTTTATTTGCGTATTCTAAAATCATATCTTTATCCGCAAATAATAGCGGATGAATGATGAAATCATGTTTTGGAAGAATACCTCGTACACCTCGAATTCCACTACCTTTAGCAAGATTATAGAGTGCTGTTTCAATACTATCATTGGTATGGTGTGCGGTAGCAATGGTATCAAAATTCATCGCTTGACGAATATCTTCTAGCCAGTCATAACGAAGTTCGCGCGCCATAATTTGAATACTCGTACTTTCATCATCTGCTAGTTTTTGCGTATCAAAACTGGTAGCAAAATGACTGACATTTAGTTCCTTTGCCAGACCTTTTACAAAAACAGCATCTAGATCAGATGCTTCACCTCTAAGTTGAAAATTACAGTGAGCAATCGCAAAATTGGCTCCCAACTGTTTAAGCAAAAAACAAAGGACAATTGAATCAATTCCACCGCTTACCGCTACCAAGATTCGATCAGTAGGTTTGAATAATAAATGCTGTAGATTATAATATTCTAATAACTTTACCATGATATTGAGGGTATTTGAACTAAAATGGTCAAATTTTCAAGAAATTTTAGAAAAGAGGTTAATATTTTTACGAAGATACCCATAAATGTTTCTTTTAGGGATGGTGATCTTTCCACAAGTGCTTATTTTTACCATCTTTCCTAGAAGCTGTTTAAAAAATGAAGCCTGCCTTCGTGCCTCTGGCAGGCAGGCACAATGGCTGCGGACAAGTCATTGATTGTCAATACTTCACAAATTTATCGGCATCATAGTTTTGGCTATGTGAGCTAATGAAAATTAGTGAACCCGAAGGGATGGGAAGCAAATTTGCATCGTCTTGACAACCAAGCACTTATCCTCACCTTTTGTGAACATTCTTAAA
>JALZUU010000114.1 GCA_023300665.1 Saprospiraceae bacterium
TTTTTAAATGATGTGAAAATGGTGCTAGCAGAAGAAAACGATACCCCATTGGAGATTGCCCATAGAACAGGTGTCAAAACCAAGCACATTATAAAGTACAATGATAAATTGACTCAGCCTACTCAGGATGTTGCCATCAATTCAAGAGTTTATTTACAAAGCAAACGAAACGCCTTTCGTGGTAAAAGAAAATATCATCAAGTTCGTGAAGGAGAAACCCTTTATTATATTTCTCAAATTTATGGTGTCAAAGTAAAAAAGCTTCGTAAGCGAAACCGGATTAGTGACAACCAAGAACCTGCTGTAGGCAGTCTTATCAAATTGAGAGGATGGAAGGTAAGTAAAAGTAAAAAGCCTAAAACCATCCGTAGTTCTGGTCTACCTGAAAAGGATTTTATTGAACCTTTGAAGGATAATAGTCCTCCAAAGAAAGATCCACAAATAAATCCTTCCGTCCCAGATGTCAAAACGGAAGATCCTGTCGAAAGCGATGAGATCGAATTTGAAACAGGAGACGAAATTGATACCGGAGAAACTTTTGATCCTTTCGATGATAATTTGCCGAAGGCAGAACCCATTTATCATCAAGTCGTAAAAGGAGATACTTTATATCAACTTTCAAGATATTATGGTACTTCCGTAGCAGATATTCGTTTACTCAATCAGATGCGTTCCAATATTATTTCCGTGGGGCAAAACTTGCGGGTTAAATAAACCATTCTTTTTTATTGAAAAAACCAATACACAATGATTCGAATTTTAGCTTTTATTTCTTTGATAACACTTATCTCCTTAACATCTGGAAACACACAAGGTGTCGCTTTTGGAATTAAAGGAGGACCAACTATAGCCTTCCAAAAATGGGATAGTTCAGACCGCGATCCCCTTTTTGCCACTCATTTTATCGCTTCGGTAGAATCTTTAGCAGAAGCAGGGGAGGTTTCTATTTTTGCGCAAGCAGGTTATCACAATCGTGGAAGTGCGATTAGAATTAGAAGTTTTCAATTCAATGATTTCGCTACCGGCGCACCTCGTACCTTTAATGGTTTAACTACCAAATATGATTTTCAAAACATCGCATTATCTGTTGGTGTCAAGCAAAGATTTCCTGCTACCCTCGGTAATCTCTACTATCTTTTAGGACTACGAGGAGAGTATAATTTAAACAATAGTTTAGATCAATTTCAAGATTTACCATTAAGCGTTCAAAGTGGATTTCCATCCGAACCAGGGGTAAATGAGTTCACCTTTGGATTTATCTTTGGCGGTGGTTTTGAGTTACCACTCAGCGATTTTATTGACGCTACCATCGAATTAACTGTCAATCCAGATTTTACTAAACAATATTTTCAACCCGCCTTCAGTGGTGCTTTCAATCCTTTTACTGGTAATAACGACCGAAACATTCCTGAACTTAACATTCGTAATAATTCTATTGAGCTTACGATTGGATTCCGCTTTAAGCGAATAGTCGAATACGTAGAGTAGTAAGTTTTTTTTATAAAACACGCTTAAAATTATCATTAATTTCAATTCAACGTATAAATACGTTATAAAACGTAATAAATAGTTGTATTCACGAATTTTTCGTTGTATATTTGATATATAATTAAAAATCAAAGAAGAATTATGCAACGATTAACAAAGGTAGAAGAAGAAATCATGCAGCATATTTGGGATCTAGAGCGCTGCACTGTTCGCGATATTCTAGACCGAATGGGCACACCAAAACCACCTCATAGCACCATCTCTTCCATTGTTCGAATCTTAGAAACAAAAGGTTTTCTAGATCATAAAGCTTATGGACGAACCTATGAGTACTTTCCAATTATTCTTAGAAAAGATTATAGTAAAAAATCGCTTAAAAAATTAGTCTCTGATTATTTTGACGGTTCTCCTAAAAGCTTGGTTTCTTTTTTATTAAAAGAAGAAAAAATTGACTTAGAAGATCTCAAAAAAATGGTGGACGAAATGGATGAAGAGCAATAGAAATTTATTCTAAAAAATATAGCGTTATGATAACTTACCTTCTTCAAACCAGTTCTTGCTGGATCGTATTTTATTTATTTTATTTTCTGGTTTTACGTCGAGAAACTTTCTTTACCAGCAATCGATTTTACCTACTTGGTAGTTTACTATTTGGCGTAGTCTTTCCATTAATTGATTTTAGTTGGTGGTCAATCTTGACAAAAGACACAACTGCTTCCATCATGATGCAGCCACTCGCTGTGACCGTTAATCAACTAGGCTATACGCTAGAAGAAGTGGTCGTTACCGCAAATCAAAGCGATGTTTTTTCTGCTGGCAGTATAATCGCAGGAATTTATTGTCTAGGCGTTGCTTTTCTAAGCTTGCGATTAGTTTACGGAATATACGCACTCTGGCGTTTAAAAAACCAAAGTAGTATTGAGGAAAAATCAGGATACCAATTAGTCAAAACGGAAACGCTCCATTTACCTTTTTCGTTTTTCAATGCACTTTATTGGAGCAAAAAACTAGATCTATCCGCTGAAGATGAAGATCGAATTTTACGGCATGAATTAACCCATATTCAACAACATCATAGCATTGATATTATTCTTTTAGAAATTACTAGTATTTTATTTTGGTTTAATCCAATTATATGGTTTTATAGAACTGCCATTCGAAACACCCATGAATATCTAGCAGATCAAAAAGTACTTATACAATCAAAAAAGAAACAATACGGCCAATTATTGTTGCGACAAATGCAGTCCGGAATCGCATTTTCACTCGCAAATAATTTTAATCATTCACAATTAAAAAAACGCTTTAACATGATGAACCAAAATAAATCATCTCGCTGGGCCATTACCAAATATATTTGGGCCCTCCCATTACTCGCTGTCTTATTACTCGCTTTTAAGGCTAGTGATCAGCTCTTGGTAAAATCAGAAACCACCAAAGTAAAGATCCCAACCTTAGACGAAAATCCCCCGACAATCATTGCTTATGGTAAAGCAAAGACCACCGAAACAAATACCGCCATAGTGGAAAAAAACCTCCCTGTAAATATTTCTTCCAACGATAGCATCTATACAGAAGTCGATCAAATGCCTTTCTTCCCTGGCTGCGCGGATATAGCAGATTTGGAAGAACGCAAAAGCTGTGCTACTCAAAAATTATTAACACATATTTACACCAATATCAAATATCCTGAACTCGCTCGAAAAACCGGTACTCAAGGATTGATCGTTATTCGTTTTGTCGTAGATGAAATGGGTAAGATTACTAAATCAGAAATAGTCAAAAGTTTAGGCAATGGTTGCGATATAGAAGTATCAAGAGTTGTGGGAACTATGCCTGACTGGGAACCTGGCATCCATCAAGGAAAACCTGTTAGTGTCTATTTCAATCTACCTGTAAAATTCAAATTAGAAGGAGATCCTCCTAAAGTAGATGAATCAGCAAAACCAATAAGTCTGTCGATTTTCCCTAACCCTACTGCCAAAGACATAACCGTTAAGATAAATGCCGATACAGGACCAGCGACCTTATATATCAGTGATATTACTGGAAAAGTATTAAAAGAAGTAAACTATGAAGATTTTTCAGGGACTGGAGAAGAAAGCTTTGACCTGACTAGTTTAGGTGTTAAAGGTACTTTATTAGTCACCGTTGCGCAGGGTACGATTATTAAAACAGAACAAGTTAT
>JALZUU010000115.1 GCA_023300665.1 Saprospiraceae bacterium
TAAAATTCAGATTTAAAGTGAAATTTCACATCCGGGTAATTTTCCTGCGCCATTTTCAAAGCCCATGAAGATTCAGCGAGAAATACTAATTGGCCTTCCTTATCTTTTGCCATATCTCGACTACGTCGTTTTTGCATCGCTTTAAGTTGCTCTTCATTATCTGTTTCTATCCAACAAGCTTTATGCAATGCTACAGGCTCGTAACTACACGATGCCCCGTATTCATGTTTTAAGCGATATTGAATTACTTCAAATTGTAGCGCTCCAACCGTACCGATGATCTTTCGATTGTTTTCAGTTTTCGTAAAAAGCTGTGCAACTCCTTCGTCCATCAGCTGCGTTAACCCTTTGGCCAACTGCTTCGATTTTAATGGATCCGCGTTATTAACAAATCTAAATTGCTCCGGCGAAAAGCTAGGAATTCCTTTAAAATTCAATACCTCTCCTCCTGTAACAGAATCTCCGATTTTAAAGTTTCCACTATCGTATAATCCGATAATATCTCCTGGATAAGCCTCTTCCACTACTTCTTTACGAGCAGCCATAAAAGAAGTTGGATTGGAAAATTTCATTTTCTTTTCCTGGCGGACATGCAAGTAATTCGTATTTCGTTTAAAAGTACCAGAACAGACTCTTAAAAATGCAATCCGGTCTCGATGACGAGGATCGATATTGGCGTGTATTTTAAAAACAAAACCAGAAAACTGATCTTCATCTGGAAGGACTTCTCGTTCTTCCGTTACACGAGGTAACGGTGATGGAGCTATTTCCACAAAACAATCCAATAATTCTTTTACTCCAAAATTATTAACCGCACTACCAAAAAATACAGGCGATATTTCACTATTCAAATATGCTTCTTGATCTAATTCAGGATAGACCTCGGTAATCATATTTACTTCCTCACGTAATTCGTCCGCCAGTTTTTCTCCAACCATTTCTTCTAAACGACTATCGCTTAGATCTGTAAATTCAATTACATCTTCTTTGCTTTGCTTTCCGTGCGGTGTAAATAAGTTGAGTTTTTTCTCATATAAATTATAAACACCCTTGAATCGCTGTCCCATTCCAATTGGCCAAGAAAGCGGCGTGACGTTAATCCCTAGTTTTTGTTCTACCTCATCCAATAAGTCAAAAGCATCTTTTCCTTCTCGATCCAGTTTATTGATAAAAACAATGATCGGTGTCTTTCGCATCCGACAAACTTTTACCAATTTTTCAGTTTGCGACTCTACTCCTTTCGCCACATCAATTACTACAATCACACTATCCACGGCGGTCAGTGTTCGATAAGTATCTTCTGCAAAATCTTGGTGACCCGGTGTATCGAGGATATTAATTTTTCTATCTCTATATTCAAAAGCCATCACCGAAGTAGCTACAGAGATTCCTCTTTGTCGCTCAATTTCCATAAAATCAGAGGTAGCTCCTCGCTTAATTTTATTAGACTTTACGGCTCCTGCTACTTGGATTGCTCCACCAAAAAGTAACAATTTCTCAGTTAAAGTCGTCTTACCAGCATCAGGGTGACTGACAATCCCGAAAGTACGCCGTTTTTCTATTTCTTTTTTATTACTCATTTTTGCATTTTCAGGGGGCAAAGTTAAGGAATTTTACGCTCTAATCAGTGAATCTGCAACCTTAGACTTTCTTAATTGTCAATAATCGTGTAGGTATCAATCTGAATACCTTTCTTTCTAAAGAAGACTATTACTAAAGCTGATTAAAACCTCTAAAAAACTAAAGTTATGAAAACAATTTTCCTTGCCTTTCTGCTATGCTGTACTTTTTCTATTTCTGCCCAACATACTGCCTCTGGTAATCTAAAAAATGATCAGGGTGAAATTGTCGAATTTGCCAATATCGTTCTCTACGAAGTAACTGGAGATAAACTCGTCAAAGGGGTCACCACAGATGTGGATGGTAATTTTAAAATAGAAAAAATTAAATCTGGTAATTATTATCTAAAAGCCATGATGCTCGGCTATACTGATTTTCAGTCTGAAGCTTTTACGTTAGATGAAAATAAAACCAGTCATACGCTTAATATGACCCTTGCCTCAGAAGCACAGATGCTCGATGCGGTAGAAGTTGTAGCAAAGGTTCCATTACTCGAACAACGTGCGGATCGATTAGTAGTCAACGTGGCTAAAAGTTTGACCAGTGTCAGCGGCAGTTTGATGGAGATCATGAAAAAAGTACCAGGTATGTTGGTCGTCAACGGCAAACTTAGCATGGCTGGTAATAGTAATCCAACTATTTTGATTGATGGAAGAACCACCCAATACATGGACATTCAGTCATTACTTCGTGAAATGCCCGGAGATAATATTGAAAAAATTGAAGTCATTCATCAACCAGGTGCCGAATTTGAAGCAAACGGAAACGGCCCCATCATCAACATCATTTTAAAGAAAAATAAATTATATGGAACCAATGGTTCAGTACAAGCAGGAATCGGTAAAGCGGATCGTTGGAGATATAATGGAGGTGTCAATCTAAACGTTCGTCAAGGTAAGCTCAATTTTACAGGCGGTGCGGGGTATAGTTATAATGCCTTTGATGAGGGATTGCGAGTAGATCGAACTCAGATAGTAGATGAAATGGGAAATTCCAGAAGATACATTTCTAATAATCAAACACCTTTTGATCCAAAAACTTATCGAGCTAACGTAGGAGTGGATTATTATTTGACTAAAAAACATACCATCGGAATCGGATACCGAACGACCGGATCGAACAACGATCGTATTAATACCAATCAGACAGAAATTGAATATAGTGATGGCAGCCCTTCTACGCTGTTAGAAACCGATAATGACCTAACACGTAATTGGGATTATAATCGATTCAATGCTTATTATAATTGGGAAATGGATACGCTAGGGCAAAAATTAGAAATTGATGGGAACTTTGCCACCTTTAATCGAGAAGCCAATAGTTTTGTAAGGACCTCTAATAAAACAGGGGACGATGTGAACTTTTCTGATGTAAAAAATGATCAACCAGGAGACACTAAAATTTATACCGCCAAGATAGATTATACTAAGCCGCTTTCTAAAGAAGTTCAATTACAATTTGGTGGAAAATTTAGTAGAGCAGATTTAGATAATGATTTGCAATCTTTTTATTTTGAAGATGAAACTTGGAAAAATAATATACTCCAAACTAATCATTATTTATTTGATGAAGATATTGCAGCAGTTTATTCTAAAGTGAGTTTTTCTGTCGGAAAATGGGAAGGTACTGCTGGTTTACGTTACGAAGATAGTCGATCAAAAGGGTACTCAATTACTTTGGATTCTACCAATACTCGTGATATCAAAAAACTATTTCCGAGTGCAAGTCTTTCACGCGATTTAACAGATCAACTAGCGTTGTCTCTTGCCTATAGTTATCGAATTGAACGACCTCAATTTTATTCCTTGAATCCCTTTGTCAGATATATGGATCCTTTTACTTTAGAAAAAGGAAATCCATTGTTAAGGCCAGAATTATCTCATAGTACCAAGCTGAGTTTAGCTTTTGAAAATCAACCTTTCTTTAGTTTGGAATATGTAAAGACCAATAATATTATTTCGTTGGTTACTGAACAAACAGAAGTTACTGAAGAAAACGAACAAAGTATAACCGAAGCATTTGATGATAATTTAGATTCTTACCGAAAAATTGGTGGTAGCTTATTCTTTCCACTCAGCTTTATTCCTGGTTTCGATGGATATGGAGGTTTTATGTTGTTCAACGAAGAATATAAAGATGCTACACGAGCAGGAAACGCCTATAATTCTAACGTCTGGAATTTTACTAGTTTTTTGCAAGCGAACTTTAAAATCCCTGGTGAGATCAAAGCGGAAATAAGTGGTTGGTATACCGGAGGTGGTCAAGATGGGATCATTAAATATGAGTCAATGTATGGCGTGAGCGCAGGATTCCAACGTAGTTTTCTTGATAAAAAACTGGATATCTCTTTAAGCTTTGATGATATTGTGAATCGCTTCTTTCATGGTAAACTAGCTTATGATGATCTAAGTGCGGACATCATTAGTACTTGGAATAATAGAATTGTCAGTATGCGCGTAACGTATAAATTTGGTAATCAGTTTATGCAAAAGAAAAAGGGCCGAAGAAATAGTGCACAGGAGGAAGTGAATCGAGCGAGTGAAGTGAATTAGTGATTGGTTAATTGGTTAATTGGTTAATTGGTTAATTGGTTAATTGGTTAATTGGTTAATTGGTTAATTGGTTAATTGGTTAATTGGTTAATTAAAATATTATTTTTAGAATCATTTTGCTTATCAAAATTTCAATTTTCTACCAATGTAAAAAAGGTGAAAATTTACGAACGCTCTCTTTATTCTAAAGAGAGCGTTCGTGTTTTTCATCAGAACTTTTACTGTGTCAATTTAGTCTCATTAGCATTGCGTCTTACAAGAGGGACTGTTCAATAATCTGTGTTTTTTGTTGCCCTAGCATTGCGTAAGAAGAGACTAATTAACCAATCAACTAATTAACATTTTTTTTTAAATATACAATGATTCTTCAGCAACTTAAGTTAATTATCTATACTCATTTAAATAAAAAAATCACCAACCCAAATCACCAACTACTTCCACCACCGCCACCGAATCCACCACCACTCGATCCACCACCACCAAAGCTACTTCCGCCGCTACCACTACTCGTTGATGGAGCCGGTTTTACGTAAGTCAAATCAGTGTTCATGCTATGCATACTACTCATCATATTGTCTGTGAAAAAAATAGGATGAAAAGTACTGGTGCTTGTACCTTCATACCAATCTGGATTTCTTAGCGATAGATCCGCAAATTTTTCAGCCCACTCTTTTCCTAGTCCAAAGACAATAGCATAAGCGATCGTTCCTTCAAAGTATTTAGGATCTTCTGTGGCTAAGGTGCGGAGTCGATCTATTTCAGCCGTTTTAATAAATTTTCGAAACCCAAGTATCTCACTAAATTTTTCCGCTCCAAAAGGCGCTTTTTTTGGCATATAATAACCAAAGAAAATAGTAGCTAATGCTAAAACAAATATTGGAACCGATATTGAAAAATCTTGACTAGAAAAAGAAAACACCAATAAAATAATACTCCCCACCAATCCAACGATTCCTAGTATGATCAAAAAGATTCCCAAGCCACGACTACCTTTTACATAAAATCCTGTTTGCCTGCCATGTTCTTCTAATTCGATGTGGGCTTGTTTTAATGTTTTGTAAAAAGAGTTGCGCAATGAATTGACAGAAACTTCCGTTCCACTCGCAAATAATCCATTAAACATCGTATGTTCAAATGATTTGGCAGTTGTAGGCAATTCTGCTTTTTTAATCAAAACATGATTGGTGATATGACTTACTTTTTCTTCTCTTATTTTTAAAAAACCCAAAGAGGCCCAATAGTAAATTAGAGAAATCAAATCTTTTTGATGTAACTTTCCATCCCATAATAATCCAGCCTCAGCAGAAGTAATATTAGCAGGTGGTCGAAAACGTACCTCCAATGGATGTCGCTCGTCTCGCCCTAAAAAATACCAAAGTAATCCCAATAA
>JALZUU010000116.1 GCA_023300665.1 Saprospiraceae bacterium
CTAAAAATTGGAAAAAAATCGATGCTACTGGAAAAGATATTTATCCAGGGTTGATTGCGCCTAATTCTCAAATCGGTCTTATTGAGATCGGTGCAGTACGTGCCACTAGAGATGCAGATGAAGTAGGAAGTATCAATCCTAACTTACGTTCTATCATCGCTTATAATACAGACTCTAAAGTAACACCGACTGTTCGTTCCAATGGAATTTTAATAGCGCAAGTAGTCCCTACTGGAGGGAGTATTTCTGGAACCTCTAGTGTGGTAGAACTCGATGCTTGGAACTGGGAAGATGCAGCGTATAAACTAGACGATGGCGTACACCTCAATTGGCCTGCAATGATGAGATGGACTGGATGGAGGGAAGGAAATCCAAGACGGATTAAAAACAAGGAATACCAAGAGCAAGTAAGCGAAGTAAAACAATTTCTAGCAGAAGCACGTGCTTATTGCCAACAATCCTCAGTAGAAGATACCAACCTGAAATTAGCGGCTATGTGTGGTTTATTTAATCAAACAAGTAAACTATTTATTCATGTGGATGATGCAGAAGGGATTACCACGGTTATTCCACTTAAAAAAGAATATGGTATTGAGATCGTTATTGTAGGAGGACGTGATAGTTATCGTGCAGCGGAATTATTAGCTACCCATAAAATTCCAGTGATTCTGTATCATACTCAGTCGTTGCCTTATCACCATGATGATGATATTGATCAACCCTTTAAAACACCCAAAATGCTACATGATGCTGGAGTATTATTTGCAATTGGAGGAGAAGGATACTGGCAACAACGAAATCTACCTTTTCAGGCAGGACAAGCAGTAGGCTTTGGACTACCTAAAGAGGTGGCCATTCAGGCAATGACTCAAAACCCGGCTACTATTTTGGGAATTGATAAAACGGTCGGTACACTCGAAAAAGGTAAAGATGCAACCCTGATTATTTCAAGTGGAGATGTAATGGATATGAGAACTTCTAATATCGAACAAGCGTTTATTAGAGGAAAAGATATTAGCTTAGATGATAAGCAAAAGGCGCTTTACCGTAAATTTAGAGATAAATATAACCGTTAAGTATCCTTTAAAAGGGACGGTTAACAAATATATAACAGTTCCTTGGCGTTATTTTAGTATTAAAAAGCGTCTAAGAGATAAATAACACCAACTAATGAAGCAGTTAGCATATATATTATTCTTCCTTCTAGCCTTTGCTCCTTTACTGAACGGGCAGACGAGCGAACGGAGAGAAAAGATCGAACTAGATGGTCAGATTGTAACGGCTTTGATTACCGATACGGATACGATTATCATTGCAGATCTAGAAGATGTTTCGATTTCTTCTCTCCGAAAATTCGATAACAGAGATGATTATCGAAAATATCTACGTTATCGTAGGTATGCTGCCGTTGTTTATCCATATGCCAATGATGCTATAAAAATATTTAGAGAGGTAGAATATACTACTCAGAGCATGAAAAAACGAAAGCGTAAAAAGCATATCAAACGCTTAAATAAGCAACTTAAAAAGGAGTTTAAGGATCCACTTAAGAAACTTACCAAAACACAAGGATATATTCTGATCAAAATGATTGAAAAAGAATTGGATACGCCTTTTTATACCTTGATTAAAAATCTTCGTGGTGGGATTAGTGCTAGCTTTTGGCAAGGACTTGGGAAAATAAACGGATATAATTTAAAAACAGGGTACAAAATAGGGGATGATCCGCTGCTAGATGCGGTTTTAAAAGACTTTAATATCTCCCACGAAGTGATTGAAGAAAATTAGAAAAAAGAGCTGAATTAGATTTTTTTTTCGGTTAATAGATAATTTGAGAATTTTTGGGCAACTTCTACGTACTTTTGAGCCTGAAAATTTTTACGTATGCTAGACTACACGAACTCTACTTTAAGGCTTTCAGCCGAACAATCTCTAAGCGGTAAAACGCAATGGATTAGCCCTTCAAATTTGGCCCTAATTAAATATTGGGGTAAATACGGGCGACAACTTCCTCGTAATCCTTCTATCAGCTTTACCTTAGACACCGCGGCTACAACCACCAAACTAAGTTATCGAACCAAAGATAAGCCAAGCGATACAATCGTTCTGGACTTTAAATTCGATGGTAGTGCCAATGAAGCATTTCGAGCTAAACTGGTAAAATTTCTAAATAGTATCGCAGATATTTTCCCCTTTCTAACTCAATTAGAATTTTCTATTGAGTCTAGTAATTCCTTTCCACATTCGGCAGGAATTGCTTCTTCTGCTTCAAGTATGAGCGCGTTGGCGCTTTGTCTTTGTACGGTAGAAAAAGAAATTTTTGGTACCTTAAATTCCAAAGCCGAGTTTTATCAAAAGGCATCTTATGTTGCACGATTGGGATCTGGTAGTGCTTGTCGTTCGGTCTATGATACGATGGCCGTTTGGGGCGAAACGACTGAAGTGACGGGGTCTTCTAATTTATACGCAGTACCTTTTGGAGATCAATTACATGAGGTTTATCGTGATTTTCATGATGATATTTTAATTGTTAGTAAAGGAGAAAAAAGTGTTTCTAGTTCTGCTGGACACGGCTTGATGGAAGGAAATATTTTTGCAGACAACCGCTATGCACAAGCCAATAGTCGATTTGCAGATTTACAAATAGCTTTGAAAAATGGAGATTTAGAATCCTTTGGTAAGATTACAGAAAATGAAGCGCTGACCCTACACGCCTTAATGATGACTTCAGAACCTTCTTATATTTTGATGCGTCCAAATACTTTAGCACAAATAGAATTATTACGTAATTTTAGAATGGATACCAAACTACCAGTTTATTTTAGCCTTGATGCGGGACCTAATTTACATTTATTATATCCAGATAATATTGCGAAACCAGTACAAGATTTTATCAAGTCCGACTTATTACCATTATGTGAAAAAGGAGAAATAATTGAGGATCGTGCAGGGAAGGGACCTAGAAAAGTAGAATAAGATTGATTATTTTTTTAATCCTGACTACGTGTCCGTGGATCGGCCAAATTATATAAAACATCTGCTACTAAATTACCCAGAATGGTTAATAAGGTAATGATCATTAAGACCATAAAAACCACTGGCCAATCGCGACCTATAATCGAATCAAACATCAGTCGACCCATTCCTGGAATATTGAAAATTACTTCTATCAGTACGGAACCTCCTAGTGCGGCAGGAAAAACTAAAGCAATCAAAGTAATCAATGGAAACAAGGCATTGCGGAAAGCATGGTGCCAAACTACCCGTCGTCTTGAAATACCTTTGGCAAAGGCTGTTTTAATAAAATCTTTTTGAATCACATCTAACATACTTCCTCTTACTTGTCGAGAAATAAAAGCGACCG
>JALZUU010000117.1 GCA_023300665.1 Saprospiraceae bacterium
CGTTGATAAGCATGAAAATTAGCATTGATATTCATCGTATTATCCGTGGTATGAATTCGATAGAAATCCGCAATTTTTTCAGGTTTAAGATTAGAATTTAAGATGAGACGATTTTCTCTGGCTAAATCCATGTGTTCATCTACTTGAGGAAGGTAATCTTTTTCAAGTTCTTCATATGTCTTATCCAGTAATAACTGATGATTATAAACAGTAGTAGATTTTATCGAAGCATCAGTGGGCCAATTAACTCCTTCGTTGAGCATAAAATTATATTGTTGATAAGATGCCGGAATAGCTTCTAAAAACGCCTTCACTCGGCCCATACTCAATACATTAATAGAATAAATTCCTATCTCTTTAATCGTATCAGGAGTGGTTAGAATCTGACTATCTAGGGGGAAGAGCGGAAAAACGGTTTCATAATCTCCTTCTACCAAGGCATCCCATTGTTTGACTGTATTGGAAAGATACCACCAATATCCGTAAACATTGCCACGGTTAGCGAAGTGAACACAGGAATTCCACTTTGTTTTATCTAAATCTTCGTGCTTAACTAATTTTATG
The DNA here is from genome assembly GCA_023300665.1 of Saprospiraceae bacterium. GTDB lineage: Bacteria > Bacteroidota > Bacteroidia > Chitinophagales > Saprospiraceae > JALZUU01. The sequence goes on from JALZUU010000117.1 coordinate 565, forward strand.
TTCATACTTGCGTTTTATCTTTCAACTGGCTAAATTGTCTTTTTTATGACCCAAGGGAGCAGGAAAAATATAACCTACCCATTCTGCGGCTTTATTTTGCGCTTCTTCTGCGTTGCAAAAATACTCATTATGCTTAGGCATAACTCCGTTTTTCGCGCCTTGAATAAAAGCAAACTAAAACCACATTTTTGGCGATCCTATCTATTTCCTTCTCCCTAATACCAAATATTCACTAACCAAATTAAATTACTTTAGATTATGAAAACCTTAAGATTCAAAACTAACATTGAATCCACCCAATCAGTTGCAAATATTTCTAATTTTATTGACAACATGCATGGAGTCAAGAATTGGGAAATCGATCTTCGCAGTCCTGATAAAGTATTAACCATCCGCGGTCAGGTAAATCGACCGAGTATGATTGTAAAAAAAGTTCATAAAGCAGGCTTTCAGCTTACACCTATGAATTAAGGATTTTAAACATACTTTCGGGTAAAACTGGGAATTAGCTAACAAGTTCTTCACAATTTGTTAGCTATTTTTTTGTCAAAGATGAACTCCTATGTAATATTTCTGGTTTACTTAAAAAAGTCGTATCTATGTATCACCTAATATTTACACTTTTTTTTTAAAAACAAAACGAATAATATCTCTCTATGGCAGAATGGAATCTTGGCGAAAAAGATAGAAAAGGGTTAAAAAAACAAGGAGAATCTGCCATTTTGGTAGGGATCATCCGCGAAGGTCAGCCGGAAGCAATGGTCAAAGAATATCTAGCCGAACTAGAGTTTCTCGCAATGACGGCTGGAGCTACCACAAAGAAAATTTTTACTCAAAAATTAAAGCAACCTCACCCCAAAACTTTTATCGGTAGTGGTAAATTACAGGAAGTACTTGAGTATATCGAAAATAACGAGGAAATCAATCTCGTCATCTTTGACGACGATCTTACTGGTAAACAAACCGGAATTCTAGAAGAAGAACTCAAAGTAAAAATCGTAGACCGATCTAGTCTGATCTTGGATATTTTTGCCAATCGTGCACAAACCGCACAAGCCAAGACTCAAGTAGAACTTGCTCAGATGCAATATATGTTGCCTCGACTACGAGGACTTTGGACACACCTTGAAAGACAACGTGGAGGTATCGGGATGCGTGGACCTGGGGAAAAAGAAATCGAGACGGATCGCCGGATTGTACGAGATCAGATTTCTTTCTTAAAAAAGAAGCTAGCAAAAATAGATCAACAGAATTCAACCCGCCGTAAAAATCGTGACCAAATGATTCGGGTCGCCTTAGTTGGATATACCAACGCAGGAAAATCTACCTTAATGAATCTACTGAGCAAGTCGGATGTCTTCGCAGAAGATAAATTATTTGCGACGCTAGACACGACGGTCCGTAAAGTAGTCTTTGGTCGGATGCCTTTTTTATTATCTGACACCGTTGGTTTTATTCGAAAATTACCACATCATTTGGTAGAGAGTTTCAAATCTACTTTGGATGAGGTAAAAGAAAGTGACTTATTAATTCACGTAGTAGATCTTGCTCATCCGCAATTTGAAGACCATCTAAAAACCGTTAATGCTACTTTAAATGATCTGGAAGCCTATGATAAGCCTACCTTGATTGTTTTTAATAAAATAGACCAATATCGCGATCGCTATTTCGACAAATATCTCGAAACAGAAACACAAGAAGATCTGCTGGGAGAACTAAAGCAGCGGTTAAAAAACACCTTTGAATACGATAATATTTTCGTTTCCGCGATCACCAAGGAAAACATTCCAACACTTCGAACAGAAATGGAAAAATTGATTCGAGGATTATATGAAAAACGATATCCTTATCAAGTAAAGCATTGGTAGAGGCGCGTCGGTCTGGTAGGGGCGTATTGCAATACGCCCTTACCAGATCGACCGTCGCAACTTTTCGACTATTTTTTCGTAATCTTTTTCTAAGTATTATTTTATGAACCCTATACTCACTAAATACGCCAATCTACTAGTCAATTACTGTCTAGAGATTCAAGAAGGCGATAAATTCTATCTCAGAAGCACTACCCTCGCCGAGCCCCTTGTACGAGAGGTTTATCGGGCTGCAACTCGAGCAGGTGCGAATGTAGAAGTAGATCTAGCCTTTCAAGGGCGTGATCGGATATTTATGGAAGAAGCCAAAGGGGATCAACTAAAATATATTTCACCGACCTATAAAAAGGCGATGGAAGAGTTCAATACCTATCTTTTTATTCGTGCACCTTTTAATCTAAAAGAATCTACTGGTGCTGATCCTGAAAAAGTAAAAATCGTCAAAGCTGCCAGCGCGGCAACCACTAAAACCTATTTTGCTCGAACAGCTACACGCGATTTGCGTCGAAGCCTTTGTCAGTACCCAACCATTGCTGCTGCTCAGAACGCAGGAATGTCGCTGGAAGCTTACGAGCAGTTTGTTTTTAATGCTTGTAAATTAAATAGTCCAGATCCTATCGCTGCTTGGCTAGAAGTACGCGAATTTCAGAAACAGATTGTCGATGTTTTGAATAAAACAGAAAAAGTACGCTATAAAGGAGAAGGAATTGATATTGAATTCTCTACCAAAGGAAGAACTTGGATTAACTCAGATGGACAAACCAATATGCCTTCTGGAGAAGTTTATACTTCGCCTGTAGAAGATTCTGTCAATGGAGTAGTCAATTTCTCTTATCCAGCGGTGTATATGGGACACGAAGTGGAAAATGTGACCTTGTGGGTAAAAGACGGTCTCATAAATAAATGGGAAGCAGACAGAGGTCAGGACTTTCTAGACCGAATATTTGCCATGGATGGAACTCGAAGATTTGGAGAGGCAGCAATCGGAACTAATTACGATATTAACCGTTTCACCAAGAATATTCTCTTTGACGAAAAAATTGGTGGCACTATACATATGGCAATCGGTCAGTCCTATTTACAAGCAGGCGGCAAAAATCAGTCAGCTATTCACTGGGATATGATCGGAAACATGAAAAATGGAGGAGAAATCTATGCAAACGACGAAAAGATTTATGATAGTGGTAAATTTTTGTTTGTATAATGCCTACTTTTGTTAAAACTTTTATAGAAAGATCAAAATAATATACAATATATTGGCTATAAGCTTGGAAAATATTACAAGCTTTGGTAATTTACTTTTTTTTATCACCTACTAATTGAAGACCGTGGACAGAAACATTGCATTCTTAGAACTAAAGTACGGAAATATATACGGTGGCTATCCCAATTACTACGCGATCAGTGAAGCATCGCTTTTAGTGTTTGAACTAGATTCCAACAAAATTTTCTTAGAAACTTTCGCCAATAACGCGGATGTCAACATCATCCATGTATCTTCCGAGGTCAATGAGCTCGGAAATACCATCGGAAAGAAGCGAGAAGTTATTAACATGAAGACTGGCCGAAAAACGGAATATGACGAAGAATTTCGCATGGACGAGCAGGCTTTGGATAATGCTTTTTATAAATTACGTCCTTCTCGACGTTTTGTAAAAGGATTCTTTATGAAGAACCTTCGCAAATACAACGTTCGTGATATTATCACGTTTGATGGTCGTCGAGATATTTTCTTAGTAGAAAAATCTCAAGTTGAATTCCGCTACCAACGTATTCACGATGTTCAAAAAGAAATTACTGAAGAGACCAACTACTTGTTCTCTCTCAATAAATTAGCAAAGGTGATTAACTTCCAGCAGGATATGTCTTTCCTTCGCTCTAATAATCTACAATATCGACTTCATCCTATCGCTGCTCGTCAGATTTATCCTGGCTCAGCGGCTTTTGATGCAGCACGATTACTGATGGTACACAATGAATTTAAAGAACATAAAGATGACTTTTTGTTAAAAGCAGCTTTATTAGTCAATAAAATAGAAATGGCCAACAATAGCAAATAAGTTGTTCACTCTATTTATAAAAAAGCCAACTCACTTTACTGTTGAGTTGGCTTTTTTTATGGATGTTGTTTAAAAAGGAAGTAGAATGATTGTGAACTGAGCGAATTAATTGCAATCTTGTGATTTTATTAGACTTTATACTATTGAAGTACTTTCTACCGTATGAATTATCAGCTAACATCGCCTGGACTGAAAAAAATGGGATACCTTTTCTGGGGGATATTGTTAGTTTTTTCTGTTTTACACTATGAAGAGCGAGCAATTTTTATGGATTCTGCTTTTCAACTTTTTGAAGTTCTCAATTATGGAAATTTTCAGATTTATGCGGCCCGATTTACAAGTGTATTAACACAAGCATTTCCTTTATTATTTTCAAAACTTGGGCTTCCACTTCACTGGTCACTCTTCTCCTACTCAATTAGCTTTATTCTATTATACGGATTTATTTATCATCTAATCGTCCGCTATCTAAAAAACGATTTATTGGGTTGGGCGATGATTTTCTTTTTTTCTTTATTGGTTTTTGAAGGCTTTTATTATCCAGTAGCAGAATTAAAGTTGGGTATCGCCCTTGTCCTTTTATTCTATGCTATTTTATTAAAATATCCACATCCAACAGTTCCAATTTTATTGCTCTTATGCTTACTTACTATTCCTATTTGTTTTACACACCGCTTGGTTTTTGCCTTTTATCTTTTTCTAGCCATCTTTTTTTTATTGAGTAATAAGAAACTACGGAATAGATATTTTTTGGGACTTTTTATTTTTGCATTAGGCGTTGTCACGATTCAATCTAAATACTTCACCAATTGGTATGACCGTGCGAAGCAAGTAGAATTTTGGGATAACTACGAAAAGTATTTTCCGAATTTTCACCAGATACCTTCTCACCAGACTTTCTTTGAAGAATGTATCCATCATTATTATTTTTTCCCAATCCTACTAATCCTTGCATCTCTTGGCTACCTTTTTCATATTTTTAAAAGGCATGAAAAGATTACATTTCCTTTTTTAAAATTAGGATTGATGCTCGGATTCAGTCTAAGTTATATCATTGTTGTTCATCTTTCGTCCCCGACGACTTTTCATCGTTTTTATCATGAGACAAATTATCTCCCTTTAAGTCTCGTAGTTACGATTCCATTTTTATTTGATTTTATTCCTGCTTATGGAGAACGCAAATCACTTTTTTTCATTTTTGGAATCATCTTATTCATTCGATTAAATACGATTTACTTTAATCATAAAGTTTATACCAAACGTCTTGCATGGATGGAAGAAAAAATGGAAGCCGGCCGCCAACTAGGTCATCATAAAATTATTATTCCAGCTCAAGAAGCTCCTTTTAAAAAGCACACAATGGATTGGGCTGTTTCTTATGAATCAATGCTACTCTCTAAAGTGCGCAATCCTAACCAGCCCGCAACGATTCTACTCACCCCAAAAGACCACCATCAACATGAGTGTGTGGAAAAAAGAAGCGATTGCTATATGACTACTTTTATTATTCATTCTTCAGATGAATTTTTTCAATCTGGTGCGCTTTCCCTGCCAGATGAAAAATATATTTATTTACCGGAAGAGTAGTTTTTAATCAGCCTCAATCAAAACACTCATCCGAATTAGTTTACTTCCGGATCTATGATGACAATACTAAAAGCTTGAATCTTTAAACCTCTTTAATAAAAAAATCCGGATTCTGCTAAAGGCGAATCCGGATTTCGAAGGGCTAATTTGATCTTAGCTAAAGGCAAAATCAAAGTGGTTCATAGTTCGACTTCTATAAGAGTAGAAATCGTGCTTAATGTTAATCTAGTCTTAGCTAAAGGCAAAACCAGATTTGTCAGTGTGAATTTTCAATATATTTTACTCCTATGAAAGACAGGATAAAGCAATTTGAAAACAACTCACTTGAGCGAGTGGATCTTTTATTTTTTATTATCTAACAATGTTATTCATTATTATACAAATACATTATTTTAATAACATTGAATACGGTTGAAGGTAGATGTAACCGCGATAGTTGAAAGGATTTTTTCATAAAATAAAGTTTTATGTTAACAGTAAATATCTTTCCTACTTTAGAGGGAAAACTATTCCAAAAATAGTGAAAAAACTCTTTTATCGCCTAATTTTGTGACACAATAATACCTCCTTTTTGTGTTAAACTGATAACATATAGACAGAGAGAGATATTTTCTTGTGACAGGCGTTCGAGTGTGTAAAACATAAAAAAAAATAATTTACTTTTATTGTATTTTTTATTTTTTCAACTATGAATTTTATAAAAATGATCATTTCCACTATGAAGTTGTTTAAGAATTCAAAAAGCAGTCGAGAACTAGAGAAAATTTTTCAAATCGAGCCTCTTTTTTGAGTGAATAGCCGCGCTATTGACGAGAAAAAAGGCGAAGAATTGGAGAAT
>JALZUU010000118.1 GCA_023300665.1 Saprospiraceae bacterium
TACAGGTGCTGTTTCTCTGATTCGTAAATTTATTTTTAAATCCTAAATCACCTTATTTACTGCTCTCCAATAATTTTCAAATGTCCTAAATGATGACGACTATGCCAGCTGTAGAGCGCCAAATTTTGGGTCAACTTTAATTCCTTTTTTAAACCAGGATGAAAAAAGGATTTCTCAAAATCTTGGGTAGACATATTTTTTAAGCAAGAAGTCCAACGTTGATGAATGCCCTCTAAAATTAATAAGGAAGGAGTAGGGTCGAGGTCACTTCCATCGGGTAATGCAGCCCAAGCTGTTTCGTCATAAGGTTTTACGGTTGGTACCTCTTCGGTAAGCGCAAGTTTAAATCGAATATAAGCATTGGCGTGACTGTCTGCCAAATGATGGATCACTTGTGAACCCGTCCAGCCATCCGGACGATAGACTTTATGGAATACTTCTGGAGACCAACCTTTTGTAAGCTCATTGATCTGCTGCGGTAGTTTTTGAATATTTTCTATCCAATTAGGAATATTTTTAGCATCTGCTGGAGCACCAAAAATAAATTTTCCGACAGGATAACGTAAAGAATCAGTCATGATATATTCTTTTAAGAAGTGTAATAATAGTATGTTTTTGTTGATTGGCTAGTTAGCCATATTATTATTAATTCATCAAACCATTTATTTTAACCAACTTCATTTAATGCCTGATGTACTTTTTCCGCTAGTCCTGCCGAAGTACTACTCGACATTCTGATCTGTTTTACGGGCCCATCCCAAGTCTCTGCCTTTGCTGCCCAGACGTGAAAATGCGCATTTACATCTTGGGTACAATACACACCAAGTGGCATATGGCAACCTCCCTCAGCGAGTTTAAGCACCTTGCGTTCTATATTGGTCGTAGCTGAAACTTCAGGATGATGTAATTGCTTCAATAATTGTCGAGTAGGACGATCCGCTCGGTTAGTCTGCCAGGCGAGTACGCCTTGTGCCGGAGCAGGAACAAACTCTTTTGGATTCATTTTATAAATAACAAAATCAGATAAGTCCATTTCTAATCGTGAAAGTCCAGCAGCGGCCAGTAAGATCGCATCAAAATTTCCATCCTTTAATTTCTGAAGTCTGGTTGGAACATTGCCTCGAATATCTTTTAAGGTTACATCTGGACGAAAATGTTTGAACTGTGCTTTTCTACGAGCAGAAGAAGTACCGACAATGGGGTTTTCTTTTAAATTGAAAATTTGATTTAAATCTGCGTTTTGCTTATTAATCACTAACCAATCGGAAGGATCTGCTCGATAAGAAACTGCCGTAATGGCCAATCCATCAGGTGCTTGAGTTGGTAAATCTTTCATGGAATGTACGGCCATGTCAATATCTCCTCGAAGTAAGGAATCTTCAATTTCTTTGGTAAAAAAACCTTTCCCCTCCAATTTGTCGAAACCAAGATGTTGAATTTTGTCCCCTTGAGTTTTGATAATTACTAATTCTGCTTCTACCCCAATTTCCGCGAGTGCTGCTTTGGTATAATTTGCCTGCCAAAGCGCTAATTTACTGCCTCTGGTTCCAATCCGGATATTTTGTACTTTTGCCTCCAATGTAAAACTGTTTTTTTATATAAAATCACTTTGATATTGGCTGCAAAGATAATCAATTAGGAGGGACGATAAACTTTAAGGTCTCTTAAAATACCTTGAGGAACAATTTTTACGTTATAATTACCGTTAGGCCCAGTTGCCTACTAAACGAAAACCACATTTGAACAGCTTTTTCTAATTGCTAGGGGTAAAAACTAGTAGATCTAGCTGTAAAACAAGACGATTGTTTTATTTTTTATAAAGAAGCTGTTTAAAGTTAATACAAAATGACTGCAGATAAGTCATTGATTACCAATACTTCACAAATTTATCGACACCGTCCCGAAAGCGTTCGGGACGAATCTCAAAATTTGTATCGTTCTGATAACCAAGCACTTATCTTCGTCTCTTTTGAGAAACTTTAAACAGCTTCAAAAAGCAATCTTAAAATTATGCCTAGAGACAATGCAAATTTCAGCAACAGAACTGAGCCATCTTCTTAATGGAACTGTAGAGGGAAATCCTGATGTTACCGTAAGTGGACCTAGCAAGATAGAAGAGGGGACGCCCGGAACCATTAGCTTTTTAGCTAATCCGAAATATGAATCTTATGCTTATCAGACACAAGCCTCTATTCTATTGGTTTCAAAAACCTTTAAACCCAGTCATCCTATCACTGCTACTTTGATCAGAGTAGAAAATGTATATGCAGCCGTCGCCTTTTTACTTGAAAAATTTAATGAAAAACACCAACCCAAAGGAGGAATTGCTACCCAATCAGCGATCCATGAGGATGTAAAATTAGGAGAGAATATTTCTATTGGTATTTATTCTGTGATTGAATCTGGTGTTTCGATTGGAGCTGATACAATTATTTATCCACAGGTTTATATTGGAAAAGATGCAAAGATTGGTAAAAATGTTACCTTATATCCTGGTGTGAAGATTTATCATGGCTGTGAAATCGGAGATAATTGTATTTTACACGCCAATGTCATCATAGGATCCGATGGTTTTGGTTTTTTACCAGATACTGATGGAAAATTTAAAAAAATACCCCAAATTGGAAATGTCATCCTAGAAGCCAACGTAGAAATCGGGGCCAATACTGTTATTGACCGTGCTACAATGGGGAGTACTGTACTCAAAGCAGGAGTAAAGCTAGATAACCTAATTCAAGTGGCACATAATGTAGAAATAGGCGAAAACACGGCAATTGCTGCTCAAGCAGGGATCGCTGGAAGCACTAAAATTGGTAAAAATTGCCTAATAGGAGGTCAAGCAGGCTTTGTAGGACACATAAAAGTTGCCGATGGTAGTAAAGTCCAAGCACAGAGTGGCGTAGCTGCTTCAATTAAAGAACCAGGAAAAGCAGTTTATGGATCTCCGGCCATACCCTATGGCGATTATTTAAAAGCTTATGCTGTTTTTAAGCAATTACCTGCAATTAATCGCCAAATACGGGCATTAGAGCGAGAAATCGCCCAACTTAAAGATAAGGATCAACCAAAGAATAACTTATAAGATTTGACTCCTTTTATTATTCAATTGATCCTAGGATTTCAGGGGATAAAGAACAATTATAAATTAGGTGCTTGTTTTTGCCCAAAGCCTAGTCAAAACCCTTATCTTTGGGAGACTTTTGACTTTAGACAGATTAAACACTTTATGAAGCAGCATACATTAAAGAAAAAATTTACAGTTAACGGAGTAGGGTTACACACAGGAAAAGCGGTTAAAATGACGTTTAAACCCGCTCCAGTTAATCACGGATATAAATTTCAGCGGGTAGATTTGGACGAAGCTCCAGTCATTAGTGCGGATGTTAGCAAGGTGATTTCTACTAATCGAGGAACTACTTTAGGAACAGAAAAAGTTCAAATTGGTACTGTAGAACATGTACTTTCTGCTTTGCGTGGGATGGATTTAGACAATATTTTGATTGAAATTGACGGACCAGAGTCTCCCATCATGGATGGTAGTTCGGCAGCCTTTGTAAAAGGAATCGTCAAAGCTGGGGTGGTAGAACAAGACGCTAAGCGAGAATATTTTGAAGTAATCGAACCGATTGCTTATCGAGATGAAATTACTGGAACAGAACTTTTAGCACTCCCAGCAGACCAATACCAAGTGACAACAATGATTGATTTTAACTCGGAGGTTCTTGGACATCAATATGCATCCATGGAATCTTTTGATGAGTATCAAAAGGACATTGCTCCTTGTCGTACCTTTGTTTTCTTGCATGAGTTAGAACATTTACTCAACCAAAATTTGATTAAAGGCGGCGATTTGGACAACGCCATCGTTATAGTGGATAGAGTAATGGAGCAATCAGAGTTGGACGCTTTAGCTAAGCGGCTTAATAAACCAAGCATAAAAGTAGAAAAGCAAGGAATTTTAAATACATTAGACCTACATTTTGAAAATGAGCCGGCTAGACATAAGCTTTTGGATGTAGTTGGAGACTTAGCATTGGTAGGGAGGCCTATTAAAGGTAAGATTGTAGCAACCAAGCCAGGACATACTGCAAATGTAGAATTTGCTAAGATTTTAAGAAAAAGATGGCAGGAACAACGAAAGTTGCGAGGAAAGCCAAAATACGATCCAGATGCAGAACCATTATACACGGTACAGGATATTCAAAAATATATTCCACACCGTCATCCTTTTGTACTGGTAGATAAGATAATAGAGCTTTCAGAACAACACGTTGTTGGTATAAAAAATGTAACTTTTAATGAAAGCTTCTTCCAAGGACATTTTCCAGGCAATCCAGTATTTCCTGGTGTTCTCCAAATGGAAGCCTTGGCCCAAACAGGTGGCATCTTGGCGCTTTTTAACGTGGAAGATCCAACTAAATGGGATACTTATTTTTTAAAAATAGATAATTGTAAGTTTAAAAATAAAGTAGTACCTGGAGATACCATGATTCTCAAACTGGAATTACTGACACCAATCAGAAGAGGAATTGTTCATATGCAAGGAACGACCTATGTCGGAAATAAAATTGTTTCTGAAGGGGAACTAACTGCACAAATTATCAGAAAAAAAGAAGATGAATAGCGGACTTAGGAATATACACCCAGACGCTCAAATCGGGCAAAACGTTAAGATTGGATCCTTCGTAACCATCGAAGCAGATGTTGTAATTGGTGACAACTGTGAAATCGGTCCCAATGTTTGTGTACTCAACGGTACCCGCATGGGTAACGATTGTCAAGTATTTCCTGGAGCAATACTAGGTTCTATTCCTCAAGATCTTAAATTTAAAGACGAAGATTCTAAACTGGTTATTGGTAATAATGTCATCATTCGAGAATATTGTACCCTCAACCGAGGTACCGCTTCTAACCTCGAAACACGGATTGGCGATCACTGTTTGATCATGGCCTATGTTCACGTAGCGCACGATTGTGTAATCGGTGAACGTTGTATCTTAGCTAATTGTGTAAACCTTGCTGGACATATTACCATCGGTGACAAATCTATCGTCGGAGGTCTTTGTGCCGTTCATCAATTTGTGAAAATTGGAACCCATGTTATGGTCGGTGGTGGATCATTGGTTCGAAAAGATATTCCTCCTTTTATCAAAGCAGCACGAGAGCCGCTTTCTTATGTTGGGGTCAATTCTATTGGACTCAGAAGACATAAATTTAGTAATGACCAAATTCATGATATTCAGGCTGTCTACCGGACTTTATACATGAAAGGCTATAACACTAGTCAGGCCGTTGAAAAGATTATGGCTAACCCTCATTCTACGCCAGAACGAGAAATGATTATTTCTTTTATTAAAGAAGCTGACCGAGGTATCATCGGCCTTCGACACGTAAACGGCAATCGCGCAAATGGAAATCGAACTGCGTGAAGTCGCTAAGCGATATCGCTTTGAATGGATATTTAGAAATATCAATTACCAATTTCAATCCCAACATCGTTACGCGATCTTAGGCAATAACGGTACGGGAAAATCTACTTTCCTAAAAATTTTGTCAGGCCATCTGACTCCTTCTAAAGGTAAAATATCATTTACACATAATGGGAATATTTTAGACATCGAACAGGTCTATCAGCACGTAGCTTACGCAGCTCCTTATATTGATTTGATTGAAGAATTTACCCTCAAAGAAGCCATTGATTTTCATCAAAAATTTAAACCACTCCAAGAGGGTCTTAATACAGAAGAACTGATTCGATTACTTGGTTTTCAAAAATCAATAGACAAAGAAGTAAAGTTTTTTTCCAGTGGTATGAAACAACGACTAAAATTAGCTTTAACTATTTGTAGTAAAACCACCCTGCTTTTACTCGACGAACCTACGACTAATTTGGATCAACAAGGAATGGATTGGTATCAAGAATTATTGGATAATTATTCCAACAATCGGCTTTTGATTATTGCTTCGAATGTAGAAGCGGATTATGAGCGTTGCGATCGTTTTGTAAACATTATGGATTATAAAAAATGAACGAAAACGCAGATTGGATCAAAGACTGGAAGACGCAAGAAAAGGGACGTCGTAAAGAATATAAAAAATTAGTAGGCCAACTAAAAAGGAAATCTGCCAAGATTTTAACCGAACTTGCTGACGATGTGCATCATAATACTTTTGAAAAATATGATTGTCTAGATTGTGCCAACTGCTGCACCAGTATTCCTCCTCAACTCAACCGTACAGATGTCAACCGAATTTCTAAGCATCTAGGAATGAAATCCTCTGATTTTCGAGACCAATATACCCGACAAGATGAAGACGGAGATACGGTAATGAATGCAACACCTTGTCCTTTTTTAAATAAAGATCATACTTGTCAAATCTATGAAAATCGACCCCGCGCTTGCCGCGAATATCCACATACGCACGCGGCTCAGTTTGCACAACAATTGGATTTGCATTTAGTCAACGCCAGACATTGTCCAGCCGTATTTCATATTTTAGAACGATTTGGGGAGCTGTTGAAGGAGGGGATTTAGAGTGGTGTTTATTAAGTAAGGTTAATTAACCAGATAGAGGAACCACTTTTCCATCTTACAAATCTTCTTTAAATTTCTCTAAAAAGCCCTTAATACTAGTCAAAGACTTCAACATTTCGTTTTTCTTAATCAATCTATCTTTATTGTTTTTAATTTCTTTTTTTGCGCCTTCTAGGGTGAAGCCACGTTCCTTTACCAAGTGATAAATAATCTTAAATTGATCTAGATTTTTTTGTGTAAATCGACGATCCCCTTTGCTATTTTTATGAGGTTTTAAAATATCAAACTCAGATTCCCAAAATCGAATGAGCGATTTAGAAACATCAAACATCTCCGATACTTCTCCGATAGAGTAGTATAATTTTGTGATTTCATCGTCTTGCATGGACATAATGAGCGGGTTTTAAAAGAAGTTATAACAACTTCATAAAGAATAATAAAATTCTAGTACATCAAAGTTAAGGAATCTAAGGCAGAATTAAAACTAGGATAAAAAAAGAGAGGCCTAATAGCTTCTTAATCAAAAACCTTTTTGGTTCATTATTAGTTTTGTCGCGTTAGCCCTTGCGTAATACGAGACTAATTAACCAAGGCACTAGTCCTCCAGTTTCTCCCTCAATAACTCCTGCAATTTCTTCGGATCTGCTTTCCCCTTTGCATTTCGCATCACTTGCCCCATAAACATCTGCAATAGATTCTTTTTTCCATTTTTATAAGCCTTGACTTTATCTGGATGTTTTGCCAAAACTTCGGTAATCAAGCCATCTAAAAAATCACCATCATCGGATTGGAAAAGATTCATTTCTTCCGCAATCGCTTTTACAGATTTATTTGGTGCAGCTGCCATAGCAGGAAACAATTGCTGATTGGCTACCGTAATATTTACTTGGTTCGAGGCCGTTAGTTCTACAAATTCAGTGAGTTGCTTTTTGGTGAAAACCGTATCAGGATGTTCCTTTTGATAGGTTTTTATTTTATTAATAAACAAATTAGCAAGTTGCTTATAATGCTTGCTTTCTCCACAAGAATCCATAAAAAGCAAAGCATCTTTTTTATGTTCTGTTAGAAGTCGAGCATCGTATTCTGAGAGTCCGTATGCTTCTTGGAATTTCTGTTTTAATTCCCAAGGCAATGGCGGTTGTGCTTGTCGAATTTTATCAATATAAGCATCTGACAGTGCCACTGGCGGTAAGTCTGGATCAGGAAAATAACGATAATCATGTGCATCTTCTTTGGAGCGCAAAGGTGAAGTTTTTCCAGAAACTGGATCAAAATTCAAGGTCTGTTGAAGTACTTCTCCACCGCTTTCGAGTAGATCAATCTGTCGTTTTACTTCGTATTTGATCGCTCTACGAGCAAACCGCATAGAGTTGACATTTTTTATTTCACAACGATTCCCAAAAGTCTCACTGTCTTTGAGTCGAACAGAAATATTGCAATCACAACGCATACTTCCTTCTTCCATATTTCCATCCGAAATCTCTAGATATCGAACCAATTGCCGCATCGTATTCATAAATATATCGACCTCTTCCGCAGATCTAAAATCTGGCTCCGTAACCAACTCAACCAGCGGTACACCTGCACGATTCAAATCCACTACCGTATAATTCGGATAAGCATCATGGGTAGATTTTCCAGCATCTTCTTCCATGTGAATATGGTGGATACGGATATTTCTACTATAATCTGGGGTGACGATTTCTATTTCACCTCCGATGCAAATAGGCTCATCTTGTTGGGTAATTTGATAGCCCTTTGGAAGGTCTGCATAAAAATAATTTTTACGATCAAAACGGTTAAGCGGATTGATGCGACAACCCAGTGCTAGACCAAGTCGTGTCGCGTATTCCACCTGTCGTTCGTTGAGTCGTGGCAAGGTGCCAGGATGAGCGAGCGAAATAGGGGAGACCTGTGTGTTCGGTGATCCTGCAAACTTATTTTTATCTCCGCAGAAAGCTTTAGAAGCAGTAGCGAGCTGAATATGTACTTCGAGACCAATGACGGTTTCGTATTTTTCGTATGGCATATAATATAAAAATCTTAAAAGAGTAAAAATCCAATGGCGGCCGTAATAGACATAAAAATAACCAGTAAAATCAAATAAATAAAAAAGACAATACAAATCTTCAAAAGGGTTCTAAACCAGCCTTGCTGATAAATACGTTTTAAACTGATAAACAGATACACAAAGGCCACGAAAAAACCAATACCAATCACCCCACCACCAAGATAAGACTGTGAGACGGTTACTAATGTGAAAAGCAAAAATAAAAAAGCATGGTAGTGAAAGGAAAAAATAAGATGTTCTACATAGAATTTTTTTCGACGGATATAAACTATTTTTAAGAAGAACGCCAAAAAAGGCATCATGAAAAATAAAGCCAACGTCGTTTTTCCAAATAAATATTGTGCGAGATTATCTCCTTGTTTAATTGATTTAACTCCTTGTGTCAATAATAATCTTTCCCAGAATTGCATATCTTTTCCGTAAGAATCTCTAAGTTCTGTAGAAGACATATTCTCAAAATCATCGCGACTGATATTCGGTAGGTTGAAGTTTGCGATTTGTATTTCTTCACTGAGTAAAATGGAGTCACTAGGATTATCTAGTATTTCTCGTAAATGCGCCGATACCGTGTCTAGCGCATTATTTACAGTGGTATTTTTAAAAAGGCCTTTCTGCTCAAGATGAATACTATCTAACTTTAGTAATACATGGAATCGTTCATTTTCATGAATCATTTCGGTTAAGTTATTCCCACCTATTTTTTCGTCTTGAAATAATTGAAGTGCAAGAACAGAAGCGAATAAAACCGCAGTTACCAAAAAGAGTCGTAAAGGAGAAGAATAGGTTTTATGTTTTCCTAGAAAAAATTCCTCCGTTAACTTACCTGGAATAATAATGGCTTGAGCCGTTTTTAAGATTCGGCTATCTAGGTTGAATTGCTCTGCCAAGAAATCTCCCATTAAGCTGCGTAACTTAATCCGTCCCGTAGTATGCTTTTGACCACAACTCAGACAATAGACGGCCTCAGAAGGCAACGGTGTATTACAATTAAAACATTGTTTGGAGTTTGAAGACATAGGCGTTTTGACTCATTTACACCTTAAAGTTAATGAATACTAACTTGATCTTTTAGTTTTATCGCCTAAACTTGTTTTTTCTTCGACGTGTAATAGTCTAATGACGCTAGTAAATCAATTGAGGACACTAAAAAAGCCTTATTCCCGAAGAAATAAGGCTTTTCTTTTTTATAGATCTTCTTTTAATCAAAAGATTGATTCGTAACAGAAGCCATATTGGCCAGTTCTTGATATTCTTTTGGCGTAAGTCCATCCATACAGTAGTGGATAGGATTTACTTTATGTCCACGGTGAATTACTTCATAGTGTAAATGAGCTGCCGTAGAAGAACCTGTATTTCCTACTGCCCCAATTACTTGTCCACGTTTAATTTTTTGACCTTTTTTCACATCCACTTTACTCATGTGTGCATAAAGCGTCTTATAGCCATAACCATGATCGATGACCACGTGCGTTCCATAACCATTCTTAATTTTGGAAACCTTCACTACTTTTCCATTTCCAGTAGCTTGAATCGGCGTTCCTTCTGGGCAAGTAAAATCAATTCCTTTATGCATCCGACGTCTTTTAAAAATTGGGTGCATTCGCATTCCAAATCCAGATAATCGGTGAATATTTCTTTTTAGTTTATCAGAACGTACAGGCTTAATGGCTGGAATAGAAGCCCACATTTCTTCTCGATCTTTTGCTAGAGAAGTGATCTCATCTAATGATTTAGACTGAACCGCTAGTTTACTTTTAATTTTATCAACCTCTGTTTTTGCAGAGATAAGCAATTCTCCAGAGTTCTTAAACTTAGTAAGATTTGTATATTTTTCACTACCACCTGTTCCACCATTCCATATACTTTCATCTACTGGTTCCATCCCAAAAATCATCCGGTGTACACCAGCATCTCGTTCTTGGATATTGTTTAATACCTTAGACATCATATCGAAATCGCTATTCAGTGCCATATACTGGAACTTCATCTGCTCAATTTCACGTAATAATGCTTTTTCTTTTGGAGAAGGGAAATAGGCAAGTACAATAGATATGATAATAACTGCACTTACTCCTACAGCACATATGAAGCCGAGGAGCTTTAATAACTTAACGCGCAATGGGTCCACTACTTTCTCGTAGCGTAAGGTTTGCGTATTGTAAACAAACTTTTCTTTTCTCATCAGAGCCTTTATTCGTTAACCAAAATTCAGTAGTTTTGCGAGTACTGAAAAATGGCAAAAATCGTTTTCTGTAGTTATCAGGTCTAGACGATTATGTGTGTGTTAAAATATAAAGCTTTTGTCTAAACTGTTTTAGTATGCGGCGACAAAAGTATTACTCAAATGTCGATTTTTCAAATAAAAGTGCAAAAATCTTTGTATTTAATTAATCATCATGATAAAAATTTTAATTTCTATCACTTATTTAACTACAAAAAGCTACTTTTTTAAAGCTAAAAACCAATAATTGCAACAAATTAGTTAAATTATTGTAATTAATTTAAATACGAATTATATCAACGCCTTCTTGGCTATTTGTTCTCTATAATCACCTTATTTATGATGACTTCTCGCGAAATACGACAAAAATTCCTTGATTTTTTTGAAAGTAAAAAACATAAAATCGTTCCTTCTGCCCCGTTGGTAAATAAGGATGATCCAACATTGATGTTTATTAACGCAGGAATGAACCAATTCAAAGATTATTTTTTGGGTAATAAAACACCGGATAATCCTCGGATTGCTGATACCCAAAAGTGCTTGCGAGTATCTGGAAAACAAAATGACCTGGAAGAAGTAGGGATTGACAGTTATCATCACACGCTT
The DNA here is from genome assembly GCA_023300665.1 of Saprospiraceae bacterium. Classification (GTDB taxonomy): domain Bacteria; phylum Bacteroidota; class Bacteroidia; order Chitinophagales; family Saprospiraceae; genus JALZUU01. Next base: position 11,435 of record JALZUU010000118.1, read on the forward strand.
TTCGAAATGCTTGGAAACTGGTCGATCGGTGACTATTTCAAAAAAGAGGCAATTGAATGGGCTTGGGAATTGCTTACCAAAGAATATAAATTAGATCCAGATCGCTTATATGTTTCGGTATTTGAAGGAGATAAAGATTTGAATCTTCCTCTAGATCAAGAGGCGATTGATCTATGGAGTAGCTTCCTTCCGAAGGAACGTATCCTAAAATTTGACCGAAAAGATAATTTTTGGGAAATGGGAGATACTGGTCCTTGTGGCCCTTGTTCAGAAATTCATGTTGACTTACGATCTGATGAGGAACGTAAAAAAAACGATGGTAGTACGTTAGTGAATATGGATCATCCACAGGTCATTGAGATTTGGAATCTAGTATTTATTCAATTCAATCGAAAAGCAGACGGTTCCTTAGAAAATTTACCTGCTGCTCATATCGATACGGGTATGGGATTCGAAAGACTTTGTATGGCTTTGCAGGATAAGAAGTCGAACTATGATACAGATATTTTTACTCCTTTTATCAATAAGATCAGCGAACTTTCTGGAAAGAAGTACACAGGCAATTACGAACTGACCGCCAAATCAGATATTGCTATGCGAGTAGTAGCGGATCATTTACGAGCGGTTTCATTCGCAGTAGCCGATGGGCAGATGATGTCAAGTAACGGAGCGGGTTATGTTATCCGTCGAATTTTACGTCGAGCGGTGCGGTATTATTATTCTTTTTTAGATGTAAAAGAACCTTTACTACATCAATTGGTTCCAATGCTTGCGGATGAATTTTCGGATGTATTTCCAGAATTAAAAGCACAGCAAGATTATGTTGCAAAAGTTATCTTAGGAGAAGAATCTTCCTTTCTTAGAACATTGGAAGGTGGTCTAAAGCGAATTGAAAACCTAACTATTGCAAATAATAAAATGGATGGGTTGACGGCTTTTGAATTATACGATACTTATGGCTTTCCAATTGATTTAACTCGATTGATTGCTACAGAAAAAGGTTGGTCTATTGATGAAGCAGGTTTTGAAAAACACTTAGCCGTTCAGCGTAACAACGCAAAAAAAGACGCCCAAAAAGAAGTAGGAGATTGGACGGTTTTACACAACCAACAGGGCGTTACTTTCCTAGGATACGATGAGTCAAAAATTACCGACGCACGCGTAATGAAATACCGTACGGTTAAAGATAAAAAAGGAGATCAATTTCAGTTGGTTTTAGATCGAACTCCTTTCTATGCAGAGGGTGGTGGACAAGTTGGAGATACAGGTCTATTGTTTTTTGGGGATGAAAAAATACCAGTGATTAATACCAAAAAAGAGAATGATCTGGTGATTCATTATGTTAAAAAAATGCCAGCAAAGATTGACCAAGTAGTAACGGCTGAAATTAATATCAATAAACGGAGTCTAACAGAAAACAATCATTCAGCTACGCATCTACTACATGCGGCTTTGCGAAGTGTTTTAGGAGAGCATGTTGGTCAAAAAGGATCATTGGTGAATGAAAAATATTTGCGATTTGATTTTTCTCATTTTGCTAAATTAACAGAAGAGGAGCTTGCCAAGATAGAGACGATGGTGAATCAAAAAATTCGTGAAAATATATCTTTAGAAGAAGCTCGTTCTATCCCCATTGCAGAAGCAAAATCAGCTGGTGCGATGATGTTATTTGGAGAAAAATATGGAGATGAAGTGCGAATGATTACCTTCGATGCTGATTATTCTAGAGAATTATGTGGAGGTTGTCACGTTAAGGCAACAGGACAGATTGGCTATTTTAAAATTACCAGTGAGGCTGCGGTCGCTGCTGGTGTTAGAAGAATAGAAGCGGTTACGGCAGAGGCTGCTGAAAAATATATCAACAATGAATTAACGGAGTTAAATAAAATTCGTTCCTTATTTAAAAACCCTACGCGAACGGCTGAAAATGTAGAAGCATTACAAGAAGAAAATAAAGGTCTTAAAAAAGAGGTAGAGAAAATGGTGGCAGCGCAAGCAGGTGGGCTCAAAGACGATCTAAAAAAACAAATGGATACCATCGATGGTATTAATTTTATTGCTGCTAATTTACCTATTGGAGACTCCAAAGCGATTAAAACTTTGGCTTATCAGTTAGAGAAAGAATTGGGAAATGCGCTCATCGTTTTTGGAGCGACCGTCAATGGTAAACCACAACTAACGGTTACGATTAGCGAAACGTTGACAAAAGAAAAGGATCTACACGCTGGAAACATGGTGCGTGAACTCGCTAAAGAGATCAAAGGCGGCGGCGGCGGTCAAGCATTTTTTGCAACCGCCGGTGGTTCTGATGTGAATGGTTTAGAACAAGCGATTAATAAAGCACGTGACTTGATCAATACGAGGTCTTAGCAAATTACGGATAAAAATAAATGCTCAAAAAGGGTGTATTTAGTGATAATTTTAAGAAAATCACTAAATACACCCTTTTTCTTTTAGTCGGACTAAAAACATAATAAACATTTCAGAGAACTTTTTTTTTAAACTTCAATATATTATCCTTATTTTGTGGTATCAATTGTAATTTAATTACTTCTAATTTACCTTCGGGTGTACTCTTATCCAAACACATTAATTTTTACCTTAAGCCATCTGCTCTTACGGATACTTTCTATCTGTTAGCTACCACCCTTATGTGGTATAACGGCTAATTTTTAGAAATTTCCAAAGAATTTTTTACCAAAACCGAGAGAAATAACTGAATTATGAACAAAAAGATTTTACACTTACTGAGTGTCTTAATGCTCATTTCTAGCTTTACTTATGGACAAGAACAAGCATTTCCAGACTGCGTAGATTTTATTCCTATTTGCACTGCTTCCAATATAATCGCACTTAATACTAACGGAGTTGGTATGGTAAATGAGGCGCTTGGTGGATGTTTAGGTACTGAAATAGGCCCTTCTAATTGGATGTATTTTGAATTTGATAGCGATACGCCCCCTAACTCAACTTTTAATTTTACCGTTACTTCTTTTGGAGTAGGAACTACCCTGAACTTTGATTTTGGATTATATGGTCCGAATGTAAGTTGTGAAGCTTTGGGACCTCCTTCCTTTTGCACTGTTGTTACTACAGCAACCGAGACCACTGGACCAGTCATTTCATTAACTGTTAATCCTGGTGAAGGATATTTTCTCTACATAGATAGAATTGTTGGAAATACTACCATTGAACTTAATCTTGGAGGAGTAGGTGCAGATCATTTAGATTGTAATGGTAATCCCATTTGTGCACTTATGGCAGATGCATCGACCCCTCTTACAGAGATATGCGAAAATGGAGACCCTTTTACGTTAAGTAGTAATGTTATGGGTGAAATTGGAACGGCAGTTTTCCAATGGGAAGGAGACAATGGTGCTGGTGCTTATTTGGATGATCCTACTAGTGAATTTCCGATGGTTAACCCACCGATGGGTTTTGTAGGAACTTTGACTTACAGACTTGTGGTGACAGATAATGATTGTGATGTAACAACTGATGATATAGTGATTGAAGTTTTACCCTTACCTACGATCCAAATAACTCCTCCTCAAGGGCTTTGTTCTAATGATGATCCTATTTTTTTAAACGCAAGTCCTGGCGGAGGAAGCGGTATATGGGGCGGAGTAGCTGGTC
>JALZUU010000119.1 GCA_023300665.1 Saprospiraceae bacterium
AAGCTATAAAGGAAAAAGGAATATTTTTCGACTTAAAAAGGTTATTCAAATGCCACAAAGTGGTGCAGATGATGATACTTCAGATAACCCTACAACACATTTTTACTATGAAAATTCCGATCAACTTAATTTACCTGTACAACCAGGCGATGTTGATAGTCCAACCTCTGCCTTTCCAAGCGCTCAGGCAAAACTAGTATCTAATTCAACTTTATTAACAAAAATAGTTAACCCATTAGGAGGTATTACTGAAATAAAATATAAACCATTTAATGATGATATCCTTGTCGATGGGGATTCCTATTACCTAGATAGATTTCAACGTGCCTATAGAAAATCATCTTTGCTAGAAAGTATAAATGGGGTGGAAATTTCAGGAGACTTAAAAGGTCCAAGCTATAATGTACAGCTTTATTTTATAGTTGAAGAGATCAAAAAACAAGATCACAGTGATATACAAACAACTTCTTATGTTTTTGATGGATTAAATTCTTATTCTGAAAAAAGTCAAATAGACGCACACTTTAGAACAGACTGGGTGAATGAAAGTAATTTAGGGTTTGAATTTGCAGAAGCAATAACTCCTTCAGAAAATGGAAATCTCATCCAAAACTATACTCATTATGTAGATGATATGTTTTGGGGTAAAATAAAAAAAATCGAGAGTACTGATGGAAATGGAGTTAAAATTAGTGAAACCGAAACATCATACGAATCAACTATTGCTTTCGAACCATACATGCATCGTATATACCATAGGTCAGGACCAACTAGTTCTGATTATTGCGACTATGCTGATCCAAATGCTAGTGATTTCAATTGTAATATGGAGGCATCAATAATTGCTGAACGACCTCTAATAGAAAATTTTGCTAACCTAAATGATTACAATGATGCCATGCTATTATATTTAGAATCATATGGTAATTATGGTACTGGTATTACATGGTTAAATAATAAACCTACACCAGAAGATTTTTGTAACGGCAGTTCTCAAAAATGCATAAAGTATATAAGAGCCTATATTGCATGGTTCAAATCAAAGCCAAGACTTACCGAGATATATCCACCTGATTTCTCAGCTGCTAGTGGTATTTATGATGCTCCTCGTTTTTATGAAACAAGCTATTTTCCACTTTCAGGTAAGCAATATTCTTACTTTATCAAAAAAACACAGGAAGTTAATAGAGTATTCGACAACTCTTGTCCAAGCAATGAATCAGGTTTTACTTGCCAGCCAACAGATATTGAGGGTAATTTCGTAGCATATATTACAGATTACCAATACTACGAAGCAAATTATAGAGGAGAGATAGCTACAGGTACAGGTAGTCCTTTTCAGTTCATTGATTTAGGCTCTTCTGATCGCTTAATTAGAGAACCATCTTGGCAATTATATTCTACGACATCCTACTCACCACAACTTTCTGGTTCAGAAACGATTACTGAAAATTTCTATCTTTATGATTTATTAAACAATATCAATTATATATCCAACACAACTGCGAGACCAGATCCTCAAAAATTTCAATTACTTTGGAATGTAGACCAGAATGATAAAAGAGATCTTTTAATTGAATCAAGAACAACAAGCAAATATCCTGGCTCAGAAGAAATTACAAAATCAGTTTATTTAACCTACAGAACAGATTTTGAAGCACCAAGAGAAAATCAAGTTGTAGAGATTCCAAGCTATGAATGGCCTTGTGAACCCATCACTCCAGTAATCGAGGTTCCTGTTGAACCATATGACCCTACTATACCAAATACTTTAGAAGTTCCTTGGACCAGTAGTTTTGGTAGAATTTACTTATCAAAAGTATCAACACAAGTAGCAGAATTTCCAAATATTCAAAATCTACGATTAGAATTTGTAGAGGTAGGCGGTAAATTTGAACCAGAAATCCCTTATGAACATATTACTAACGTAGAAATAACTGAAAGAAATGATTTTGGACAAGTAGTCGAGGAGGTAAATGAACGAGGAATCATTACCAGATATGACTTTATTTGGAGGTTTGTAGGGACCTATGAATATTGCTACGAAGGTGAAGAACGTATTCAAGAAATATACTATCAAAACCATATCGGCCTTCCTCAAGCCGTCACCGTCGGCTATGGACGAGAAGATGAACTTCGTACTCAATATGCCTATAATTCGTTTAACCAAGTTGTCAATCTCACCGACCCCAATGAAACCATCATCAATTATACTTACGACGATTATGGTCGATTAAATAATACCTATAGAAATGGTGACTTGCTATCTGAAAATTTCTATAGTAACTGGAGAAACGATCACGAATTAAGCTTTAAAGAAAGGGTCGATCAAAACGTACTTGGAACCATTAGTCATGTAGATCAAACTCAACGTTTTTTCCAAAAAGCACATATTGATCCATTAGGTCGTTCTGTAGCAAGTGCTAAATTTGCTCCCGGCACTGCTTTTATTGGCCTTGAAGATAATATCTTCGATATATTAGGACGCCCCATAGTAAAACTCCGCCCCGATGCCGGTGCGCCCACCGTCACAGAAGAGGGAATCGAACGTGATGATCATCTCGAAATAGAATACGATGTGGCAGGAAGAAACCGCCCCGTTCGATCCGCTAAATTTAGTGAATCTATTAATGGGGATCACATAGTGACCAATAGTTACGCAACTGTGAATAGGAAAACCTTAATAGACAATCTAACCGCAACGGGACAAGAAGAAATACCTCCGGGCGAAAAATTCTTTTATACCAGCACAACCGATGAAGATGGTAAAACAGTCCGAGAATTTAAAGATGCTCTAGGGCAAACCGTCGCTACCATTACCAATAATGGACAATATGGAACAGTATTTTTTTATAATGTCCATGGTAGTGTTAAGAAAGTATATTCTCCAATGGGAAAGATATCAGAATATAAATATAACTACCTTGGACAACTCTATGAAAAGGAAACACCTGATACAGGCATAGACAATTATGCTTACGATTATTCTGGTTTATTAATTGGCGAAAAACAAGCCAATCAAGCCATCCGTGCTTACACTTACGATGACTATGGACGGCAGTTAACTCAAGTATCACTAGGCTCACCTAATGGAATTTTTGCCAATGAAGGCAGTCAATGGGTCTATGACCAATCAATGGCCTATTTTACAAGTATTTTTACAAATCCTGACAATTTCTCTATGTCAAAGAAAATGGTCTATGGCAACTGGGATCCAGAAGATGAAGCATTGTTCTCCTTTAACCTTTCTGCAAACTTAAATACAATTGAAAATGCAAAAGGAAGAGTAGTTGAAACCGTTAGCTATGATAAGTTAGGAAATCCATTAGAAACTAAATTTTTCTCCTATAATAATGATGGCTTTTTGGACTGGGAAGTTCTAATCGGTAACGCTGCAGGACTCAACCCAGGATCTAATAATCAGGTTACCCGTATCACCTATCCAGAATATAATCTGCTAGGTGCCGTAGAAAGGATGAATGTAAGCTTTAGATTTTCAGGCACTTATGAGTTTAGCTATCGGAACACATATGATAGTTTTGGTCGTCTAGAGGATGTTTTTGTTCGATATGGAGGACTACATAATGGAAATGAAAGCCGTATTGTCAACTACGAATATGATGATATTGTAGGTGCCGTAAAACGAAAAAAATATTTTGATTCCGCACAACCAGTAGATGGAGAGGATGTACCTCCAGAATGTCAAAACTATCAAATCGATGTGATTGGTTATGACTTTGATAAACGATTTAGAATGACCGATATTATCAGTAATGGTTTTACTTGGAATATGGATTATGACGACTACCCCGTACAAGGTTATGATGGGAATTTCAATGGTAATATTAATCAAACAATTGGCACCTATAATGTAGGTTTATTTGATCAAGAAATTCCTTTATTTGATGGCCAAACAACCTATGATTATCGTTATGATCAAGTGAATCGACTCACCTCGGCTAATGCGACTATGACCATGGATCGAAACATTGACCAATTGCATATACTGGGGGATGTTGATTATCTTTTTAATAAAGATGGAGATTTCCGTGGTATGGTTCGTGGAGAGTTAAATCAACAAAATCAGGCTGTAAATAGTAAATCCTATATTTACGAGTATTTATCAGGAACGAGTATTTTAGAAAAAATCAATATTGCAGGATCAGAAGATCGAATCTTCAATTTTGATCAAAGTGGTAATTTACTAAAAGATTCAGGAAGAAATATCGACAACGTCGCCTATACCCGTGCTAACCTACCTTATAATATTTCAAGTAATCTCGAAAATAGCCGCTATCGCTATAATACCGCCGACGAAAGAATTTACAAAATGGGGAATGACGGTATAGAATACTATGTCCGTAACTCACTAGGACAAGAATTGGTTATAAGAAACTCAAAAGGAGAAGCCACATGGTATGTATTTGGAAATGAGCGAGTAGCAAAAATCCAAGACCCTAGACCCTTCGATTTTGAAGAAAATACTCCAACTTTAACTCCAGAAACTTGTGATACCCCACCTCTCAAGTGTGACGAAAAAACTACTAAAGCGCAACAAGAGTCGCTCGATAAAATTAAAAAAACAAAGACATCGACAACTAAGTTAGAAATCAAAGCATTTCCTACTACCCTACGTAGAGTTAGACTTTGCGATGGCTCGGAAAGATATCTTTTTGAAGATGAAATATCAATGTTAGTAGAACCTTTTCATCTACTACAAGTCATTCAGATAACTAGTGTACAACAAACCCTTGCTGTTAACTTTGGAGAGAAAGGACTAGAAGTAATGAAATTAGATAAGTTTATCGATATCCGTTGGAATTTTGGAAATGAATTAACCATCGGAGAATTTTCGGGTTGCCCGATCGATGAAACTTGTGAGTTAGAAACTTTTAAGTGTACCAAAGAAGATATTGAAAAACAAGCTGAAGATAAAAAATTACTAGAACTTTTAACCAATCGTTGGAATCCTAAGTACGAAGCCCCTACTGAAAAAGATATTCGTAGCATGGAGGAAAGTGGCATCATAAAAGGCACAGATGGAGATAGAACAAAAACCGATACGGATGGAAAGGGAGATGATAACATAACAATCAAGACAGACTTTGTACGGAGTCCTAAAATAATGTTTCCGACGTATTTATACTTGATCGAATCTTGTGATGGTACCCAACAGTATGTGTTGAGTGAAGAATTGCAGCAATTGTCAGGGCGTTATCCGATTTTGCAGCAGGTGGAAGTGACCCATATGGATCAGGAATTTGACGTACTCTATGAGCGTCAGATGCATACCATGACATTAATGAATATTTTGTACTTAAGAAGTATTACGAATGATTTTTTAATTGATGGATTTGGGTGTGATTTTGAGTATGTGGAGGGTGTTAAAAAGTGTATTAGTACATTAGAAGTAGGTAATTTACAATATTTTTCGATACCAAATAGTAATGAAGTTCAAATAACGTATGATGAAATCGTTACTAGAGAGTGTATGGACAAAGAATCAGAAGTGATAGAAATACCTAAAACTAGGATCTTTTCTTATAGAGAATCGCCTAAGGTATTTGGAAATAGTATTAATCTGATAAAACATCTTAAAAGTATAAAATTCACAACTGCCAACCCCTATGGAGAGTTAGTGGTAGATTTTGATCCTGCTACTATTTTTAATAGTTATCCCGAATTAATCGGAGAATTAGATGATAGTCACTTATTTTATAGTCTTGGAAACGAAGAACAATTTATTAATGCCATAAGGATAGTTTATGATCATGCCGTATATAAATGGAAGAGAGAAAATAATGTAACTGATTTAATCAATACGGTAGCCTTTCATTTATTTCAAGAGCCTTCTTCTCCTGATTATAAGTTTAAAATAGATTATCAACGTCATCATATTACCTCGGCAAGCTTTATTGGCTTTAAGAATGATTCAAACGATGTATTAGTATTACAGGGAAATAATGGAAAAGAACTAAAATATGGAATTAATGTTAATTATACAGTAAGTAACCTCTTTACTCTTAATAGTTTTACAGTCCTTTGTGGTAATTTGATGTTCTATAAACTATTACGTAGTAACGAGGTTCCAGATTACTTCCCTGATGTTGTTAGAGTTGTGAGACCCTATACTTTAGACTCTAACCCCATAAATTGGAGTACTTATTCTCTCGTAGAGCCTAGCAGCTTTAGAGTTACAAGTGACAATCCTGTGGTCTGCAGTGAAGAATTCAACTACATCGACAAATCCACCTGTTCCACCCCTATCGGCATCTGGAATGGCAAAGATTTTGAATCCTGTAATTATACCTTTACAGAATCTCCAGAAGGAAGTCCACAACCTCCGACTTTTACCCCGGAGCCAGAGCCAGTACCCGTGATCGTACCTGATATCAGTTATTATATCCACGATCATCTAGGAAATACAAGAATTATTTACAATACGGATAGGAAATGTGGAGAAGATCGTATATCTTACAATGCGGAATATATGGCGGACTATTATCCTTACGGAAAAATCCTCCGAGAATATATCGTCGGTAAGCCCGAAAAGTATCTGACGACCCACCATGAGCGAGACCAAGAGACGGGTCTTGATTATCGAGGAGCGAGGTTTTATGATAGTGATATTGGTAGGTTTTTGAGTGTTGATCCGCTGGCAGAGGATTACGCAAGCTGGAGTCCTTATAATTATGTACTGGGGAATCCGGTGATGTTGGTTGATCCTGATGGACGGAGTGT
>JALZUU010000120.1 GCA_023300665.1 Saprospiraceae bacterium
GAGTTTGCTCTAAAAAGTGTTTTTCTCGCAAAGTTCGCAGAAACGCAGAGACTTTTTTACGTGTATATCTTTTAGCGTGAATAATTTAAATATAAAAATGTTATTATATGCATCCTAGGTCTTTTAATTTTTGGCTTTTTAGAGTAGGCTCATTGTTGAATCGTTGAAGCATCTCTACTAAAGGCATTGATGGTTAATTCCGAAGACGTATTTTTTTATGATATCAATTTTAGGGGCTGTTTCAGCACCGTCGAATCCAGTAATATCTGCATTGGTTAAGCGGATTTTATATTGATCGGATAATCGTGTCGCTAACGGCAGGTAAGACCAGTGCCATTTTTCTTCGTTATAACCCTCCGGACGTTTGGAATCTTTAGGCGTATAAGGTTGACAGAAACCAAATTTTTCTGCGTTGGCAACCAACCAATCGTATTCTTTTTTTCCTTGTCCTTTTTCAAAATAGGAATTAACAAAAGCATTCAAGTCTATATCTGTTCCCCAATGGTGGCGAGAAGTTCCAGGCATAGAACTATATTCCAAAATTTTAAGGGCACGTTCTACTGGATCTGAAATCTTTTTGGCAGCATTGATATTTCCTTCTAGCAACCGTTTACCATTCCATTTTCCTTCCCAGATTGTTTTTTGAGCTGAGAAATTTCGAGTAGCTGATTTGATAATTAATTTAATTCCATCTTTTTTAGCCGCTTCAAACATCTGAATAAAAGCAGCGTACGTTTCTTTATGTAAAAGTTGATCAGGACGATCAGCATACTGAATTTCTATTTCGATAAAATCACTATCTTTTAGTGGATTAAATTTTCCCATCAGATGCGTAGTCGCAATCGAAGAATCCATTTTTATTGCTGGAGGAGTAGCCATCTTCGTAGTTTCGTTATCGGCAATCGCCGTTTGTTTTACCATCGGTATTGCCGTTGTTTCATCTGTTGGTGGCGAAGCCGTATTACACGCCAACAAAAAACAAAAGCATCCGCCAATGAGTAGTGAAATAACCTTCACCATTTTATTTTTAGTATTCAAACTGTTTTTGTTTATAAGGAAAACCAAATAAGCACTTGTCTTTAATCATTTGTGCAACACGTGGCACGACCATTTGTTCCCACCCTTCTTCATCATCTTTTAACATTCTCAATACCTCTCTAGAAAAAATGTGCAAATGTTCTTGTTGAAAACCTTCAATATCCACAATATGTTTGCAATCTAATAAGTGTTTATATAAAAACTTAATTCCTTCTGGAATCGGTAGATTTTCAGCATTCATTAATTCTTCGCTCCCTTCTTGCATGGTCGGATAAATATACATTTTTACTTTTCGAGTAAAAAGCTCTCCAAAACTAGCCAGCAATCTGCCATCTCTATTTTCAAAATATTTGGCACTAATCATTTCTAACAATTCTCGTACACCCAATACCAATACCAAGTTAGCAGGTTTAAAATCAGCTAAATAACGAACCAATTTATGATGTTCTTCACAGTTAGAAATCACCACCGTTTGATTGAGGGCACAGAGTAAATCCGCCCGATCCATAAAATCTTGTGGTTCTAGTTCGCCATCAGATTTCAAATTATCCATTGTAATTTCCGTAAGGACAAATGCCTTATTAGGATCTACTTCTGATTCTTGAAAAAACTGATCTCGACTGGAACGAATCATATCTACATTGACCAAAGTCGGAGGTCGGAAACTACCTCGAACGACCAATACATTCTTACGATATAAAAATTCAGAACCATGCACCGATCGACCATCTGGTCCAAACATCGCCACATCACTCAATCCATGTTTTACCAACATAAGACATAACCAACGATTGTCTACTTCTTCAAAATTAGGCCCTGACAAGCGCAACATATCAATCGCTACTCGACCGTGCAATCCATCCATTAATGACTGGATAAGCATTTCAGGATTTTCGTGATATTTATAACAAGCATAAATCAAGTTGACGCCAAGTACTCCAATGGCTTGTTGCTGTAGATGATTATCATTATCCAACATTTTTACGTGGAGAACAATATCGTTTGGCAAACCATTTGGCGAAAGCTGAAAACGCAAGCCTAACCAACCATCACCTTTGATTGTTTTGGTATAATTGATGGCGGCAATCGTATCAGCAAAGACGAAAAAATTTGCATTAGGTCGCTGATTTTCGAGCCGCTCTATCATTAGGTCATATTCGTGATCAAGCATTTTATACAAACGAGATTCACAAACATAACGACCGCTAGCTTCCAGTCCATATATTTTATCTGAGTAAACTTTGTCGTATGCCGAGATCGTTTTGGCGATGGTACCTGCTGCCGCACCGACTTGAAAAAAGTAACGTGCTACCTCTTGTCCGGCGCCGATTTCGGCAAACGTACCATAGATATTGTCATCTAAATTAATTTCTAGTGCCTTTTGTTCTGTTTCGAGTGCCTGTAAAGCCATGATGATTTGAATATTGGTTGATACAAATTTAAGAAAAAAACACAGGAGTAGTTTACTAGTCTCCCAGCATACTCCTGGACATTTTCCCATATTCTGCCTCCCAGCTCCGGCAGTCCCGCCGGAGAGTAGCGCCACACCCACAAATAATAGTATGCATGTCCCTTATGGATTCTAGTTAAAAGGACGTAAATTCGCTTTGAAGTTGTTTAATCAGTTACGAAATCAAGATAGAAGTGTCAGAGAAAAAGCAAGTATATATTGTAGGAGGTGGAGCTGCTGGTTTTTTTGCAGCGATTACCTGTGCTGAAGCGAACCCTAATTTATCCGTGACGATCTTAGAGCGCGGCAAATCTGTCTTGGAAAAAGTGCGGATATCGGGAGGTGGCCGCTGTAATTTGACGCACGCCTGTTTTCAGCCTAAGCCACTTACCAAGTTTTATCCTCGTGGTGAAAAACCGTTACTGAGTCCTTTCCATCAATTTCAATGTAAGGACACGGTAGAATGGTTTGAAAGTCGAGGGGTTAAAACGAAGGTAGAAGCAGATGGTAGAATGTTTCCAGTAACGGATCGTTCTCAAACGGTAATTGATTGTCTACTCGGTGCTGCACAAAAAGCAGGGGTACGGGTTTTGACTAGTTCACGGGTAACTAAAATTTCGCTTGCTCCCGACAATTCTGAACAATGGATTGTGACGACCTCAGCGGCTGATTATCGAGCGGACAAACTGATGCTCGCTTCTGGTAGTAATCCTAAGATGTGGGCGATGTTGCAGGAAATTGGTCATCAAACTATTGCACCTGTTCCGTCTCTTTTTACCTTTAATATTAAGGATGAAAGAATAAAAGATCTGGCGGGCTTATCGGTTCCTAACGCACTGGTAAAAGTTACCGGCACTAAATTGGAAGCGAGTGGTCCGTTGTTGATTACCCATTGGGGGTTGAGTGGTCCGGGTGTACTCAAATTGTCAGCTTGGGGAGCACGATTATTAAATGAAAAACAATATGATTTCAATCTACAAGTCAATTGGCTGGGTAAGATCAACTATAACGAAGCGGAACAAGCACTCCGAAAGATCAAGGAAGCCAACAGACTTCGCTTGGTGATAAAATATCCACAGTTTGATTTGCCTCGACGATTGTGGCAACGACTCACAGCCTCGGCAGGAATTGAGGAAGATCGTAAATGGGCAGACTTGGCAAAAAAACAGTTTAATAAATTAGTGACAGAACTTACACAAGGAACTTACGCGGTCAAGGGAAAAAGTACGTTTAAAGATGAGTTTGTTACTGCTGGAGGTATTGTATTAAAAGAGGTAGACTTTAAGACTTTTAAAAGTAGAAAATTACCAAATTTATTTTTTGCGGGAGAAGTGCTCAATATTGATGCGGTAACGGGTGGTTTTAATTTTCAGGCTGCTTGGACGGGTGGTTGGTTGGCGGGGAAAGCAATGGCGGGAGTGGAAACTAATGAATAATTTTTTAATGAAGAATTAATAATGGTTCTTTTAGCGTGTATATCTTTTGATGTGTGTTTTTTT